>JAKAZC010000405.1 GCA_021826655.1 Actinomycetes bacterium
CCGACCGGCGAGCCCGCTGTCCGGCCGCCGACCGGCGAGCCCGCTGTCCGGCCGCCGACCGGCGAGCCCGCTGTCCGGCCGCCGACCGGCGAGCCCGCTCACCTCTTCGAGGCGGGGGTCCCGACCTTGGCGGCCGCCTTCATCTGCTGCTTGAACGCCCGGACGCTGGCCAGGCTCTCGGCGTCGACGATGTCGGCGACGGACCGGAAGGAGCCGGGCTCGCCGAAGGGGGAGGCGGCCTGCTCCCAGCCCTTCGGACGGACACCGAGCTGCTTGCCCAGCAGCGCGACGAAGATGCGCGCCTTCTGGTCCCCGAACCCCGGCAGCGCTTTCAGGGCTGCCAGCAGGGCCCGCCCGTCGGGTGCGTCGCGCCAGACCCGCGAGGCGTCGCCGCCGTACTCCTCCACGATGGTCACGCAGAGGTCCTGCACCCGGGCCGCCATCGAGCCCGGGAACCGGTGGAGGGCGGGCCTGGCCGCGAAGAGCGCAGCGAGCTCGTCCGGGTCGGCGGCGGCGATCGAGGCGGCGTCGTAGGGACCTCCGAGGCGCCGGGCCAGCTCGGCGGGGGCGGCGAAGGCGCGCTCGAGGGGTATCTGCTGGTCGAGGACCATGCCGATCAGCAGCGCCAGCGGGTCCTTCGAGAGCAGCGCGTCCGCGTCCGGGTCGCCGCTGAGGTGGAGGTGTCTCGCCGCCATCGGGAGATCATCGCACGGCGCCGGCGCCTGCGCGAACGGCCGGCGGGCGGGCAGCTCCGGAGACCTCAGGGGACGAAGGGCTCCTCGATGTCGGGGTCGATGCCGAACCGCCGGATGGCCTTGGCCACCTCGGCCGGGTCGCCGTCGCCGTTGGCGGCGAGGCTGGCCAGGACGGCCACCACCACGTGCCCGGTGTCCACCTCGAAGTGACGGCGCAGGGCGCTCCGGGCGTCGGAACGGCCGAACCCGTCGGTGCCGAGTGAGGTGAACGGGCGGCCGATCCACCTGGCCACCTGGTCGGGCACGGCGCGCATGTAGTCGGTGACCGCCACCACCGGGCCCTGTCCCGCGGCCAGCGCCTTCGTCACCAGCGGGATCTTCGGCTGCTCCGTCGGGTGCAGGCGGTTGGCCCGCTCGACCGACAGGGCGTCGGCGCGCAGCGACGTCCACGACGTCGCCGACCAGGTGTCGACCGCCACCCCCCACTCCTCGGCGAGCAGGTCCCGGGCCTCCATGGCCATCTGCCACATCGGTCCGGAGAAGCAGACGGTGGCGTGGCGGGGGCCCGCCCCGTCGGGCGCCTCGGTGAAGCGGTACAGGCCGTCGACGATCCCCTTGCGGATCCTGTCGCCCTCGACGCCCCCGGGCATCGCGGGCATCTTGTAGTTCTCGTTGTAGAGGGTCAGGTACCAGAAGCGGTCCTCGGGGTCGGGACCGACGATCCGGCGGATGGCGTCCTGCACGACGACGGCCACCTCGTAGGCGAACGAGGCGTCGTACACCATCGCCGCAGGGTTGGCGGAGGCCAGCAGCGGCGACTGGCCGTCGTTGTGCTGGAGCCCTTCGCCCTGCAGCGTGGTCCGCCCGGCGGTGCAGCCCGCGAGGATCCCCCGCCCCCGCATGTCGCCCAGCGCCCAGGCCAGATCCCCCACCCGCTGAAAGCCGAACATCGAGTAGAAGAGGAAGACCGGCAGCATCGGCTGGCCCCACGTGGCGTACGAGGTCGACAGGGCGATGAACGCGGCGAGCGCTCCGGCCTCGGTGATGCCCTCCTGCAACAGCTGCCCGGAGCTGCTCTCCGCGTAGTTGAGCGGCAGGTGGGCGTCCACCGACACGTACCGCTGGCCACCGGGGGCGTAGATCTTGGCCTCGGCGATGATCGACTCCAACCCGAAGGTCCGGGCCTCGTCCGGGACGATGGGGGCCACCAGGGGGCCCAGCACCGGATCGCGGACCAGGTTCCGGAGCAGGCGGGCGAAGGCCATGGTGGTCGACGCGGTCTGGTTGCCGGACCCGCTCAGCAGGTCGGCGAACACGCCGGGATCGGGGAGCGAGGGGCGGGCGGGACGGACGATCCGGGCCGGGACCGGGCCGGCCAGCAGCTGGCGCCGTGCCATCAGGTACTGGTGCGCCTCGGAGTCCTCCGGTGGCCGGTAGAAGGGCGGGAGGTCCGCCTCGAGCGCGGAGTCGGGGATCTCGTCCATCAGGGAGAGCCGGTCACGAAGTGCCCGCAGCTGGGCCTTCGACATCTTCTTGATCTGGTGGGTGGCGTTGCGCGCCTCGATCTCGGGCCCGAGCGTCCAGCCCTTGATCGTCTTGGCCAGGATGGCCGTCGGGGCCCCCCGTTGCTCGGTCGCCAGCTTGTAGGCGGCGTAGAGCTTGCGGTAGTCGTGGCCGCCGCGAGGCAGGTTCCGCAGCTCGTCGTCGCTCAGGTGCTCGACCATCTTGCGCAGCCGGGGGTCGGGGCCGAAGAAGTGCTCGCGGATGTAGGAGCCGCTCTCGGTCGCGTACTTCTGGAACTCGCCGTCGACGGTGGTGTTCATCTTGTGGAGCAGGACCCCGTCGACGTCGCGGGCCAGCAGCTCGTCCCAGCGCGATCCCCAGATCACCTTTATGACGTTCCATCCGGCACCCCGGAAGACCGCCTCGAGCTCCTGAATGATCTTGCCGTT
>JAKAZC010000406.1 GCA_021826655.1 Actinomycetes bacterium
GCTGCGGCAAGTCCACCCAGGCGGCTCGTGCCGCCGCCTGGCTCGGTGCCGAGTTGACCTTCGAGCCGGGTGCGACCCGCCTGGGCCAGGCCCTCCGCCCGCTGGCCCTCGGGGCGCCGGGAATGGCGCTCGACCCGACGGCCGAGGCGCTGTTGATGCTGGCCGACCGTGCCCAGCACGTCGCCGAGGTGGTGGGCCCCGCCCTCGCCGGCGGGCGGTGGGTCGTGACCGACCGCTACGGCGCGTCGACCCTCGCCTACCAGGGCTATGGCCGAGCCATCGACCTCGACCTCCTCGTCCGGCTGCAGGCGTGGGTCACGGGAGGCGTGGAACCCGACCTCAATGTGTTGATCGACGTGCCGGTGGGTGACGCCCTGGCCAGGCGGGGCGGCCGGGCGACCGATGGCATCGAGTCGCTCGACGGCGGGTTCCACGGTCGGGTGGCCGACGGGTTCCGGGCTCAGGCCGCGGCGGACCCGGCCCACTGGCTGGTCGTCGATGGGCGACCCGATCCCGACACCGTCGCCGCGTCCGTGCGGGCGGGGATCGCCAGCCGAGTGGGCACGCCGAGCGGAACGGGTGGTGGCGCGTGACGGGCGGGACCGTCTCGGCGGTGCCGGTGCCCGAGCTGTTCACCGGCGTCGTGGGTCAGCCAGCAGCGCTGACCGCGCTGACGGCGGCCGCCCGCCGTCCGGTCCACGCCTACCTGTTCGAAGGGCCGCCGGGCGCCGGCAAGCGGGCCGCCGCACTGTCCTTCGCCGCCGCGCTCCTCTGCCCGAACGGGGGCTGCGGGTCCTGTCCGGCATGCCGGCGGGCACTAACGGGGACCCATCCCGACCTCGTCGAGTTCGAGCGGACCGGTGCCGGGCTCGACATGGACACCGTCCGGGCCGTGGTGGCGAGGGCGCAGCGTCGGCCCATGGAGGCCGACCGGCAGGTCCTCATCGTCCCCGACCTCCACCTCGCCGCTCGGGCGGTGCCGGCCCTCCTCAAGACGGTCGAGGAGCCCCCGCCGGGCACCGTCTTCGTGCTGCTGGCCGACGAACACCCTCCGTGGCTCGAGACCATCGCCAGCCGGTGTGCCCGGGTCCGCTTCACTTCGGTTCCCCACGCGGCTCTGGCCGGCTGGTTGGTCGACCAGGGCGTCGACAGGGCCGAGGTCGACGCCATCGCCTCCGCCGCCGGTGGCAGGGTGGACCGGGCCCGGCTGCTGGCCACCGATCCGGCCTTCGCCGAGCGTCGGGAACGGTGGCGCACCATACCCTCGCGTCTCGACGGCTCCGGCCACACCGTGGCCTCGCTGGTGGACGAGGTCCTCGCCGCCACCGACGCCGCCCTCGAGCCGCTGCGGTCGGTGCACGCGGCCGAGCTCGAGGCACTGGCTGCCCGGGCCGAGGCGACGGGCGTGTCGCGGTCCTCGGGTCGCAAGGAGGCCGAGGAGCGCCACCATCGCCAGGAGCGGCGGTACCGCACGGACGAATTGCGGGCCGGCCTCGCCGTCCTGGCCGAGGAGTACCGGGAGCGTGCCCGGCGGGCTGCCACGGCGACGCCGGTCGGAGGGGCGACCGCCCACGAGCTGCGACGATGCCTCGACGCGGTCGAGGCCGTCACCGCGGCCTCCGGGGCGCTCGGTCGCAACCCGAACGAGGGGCTCCTCCTCCAGGCGCTGTTCGCTGGCCTGTCGGGCATGGGGGCGGCTGCCTGACGAGGCCGGCCGGGCGCCCACGACCCCCGGGACGCCGGTGCCGGCGCGTCGGATAGCCTGAGGCCCGCAGTTCGCCTGGGTAGCTCAGCCGGCAGAGCAACGCACTCGTAATGCGTAGGTCAGGGGTTCGATTCCCCTCCCAGGCTCCACGACGTCAGGGGTGGCGCTTCGCCTTCGCCCCGACCAGTGTGTAGGGTGCTCCCATGGCCGATCAGGCGGAGTTTGCCGAGCTCGCCATGGTGCACATGGCCGCCCTCTACACGGCCGCCCTCCGCCTGACCCGCAACCCCTCCGACGCCGAGGACCTCGTCCAGGAGACGTACCTCAAGGCCTACCGGGCGTTCGGCAGCTTCGCCGAGGGGACGAACCTGAAGGCCTGGCTCTACAAGATCCTGACCAACACGTTCATCAACTCCTATCGGGCGAAGAAGCGGCGCCCGGAGGTGGCGGACGTGGAGGACGTGGAGGACCTCTACCTCTACCATCACCTCGCCGCCGATCAAGCGGGCGGCCTGGGACGAAGCGCTGAGGACGAGGTGCTGGACCGGTTCACCGACTCGGACGTGAAGGAGGCGATCGAGTCGCTTCCCGAGGCGTTCCGCATCGCCGTGCTCCTGGCCGACGTGGAGGGCTTCTCCTACAAGGAGATCGCCGACATCACCGACGTGCCGATCGGCACGGTGATGAGCAGGATCCACCGCGGAAGAAAGGCGCTCCAGAAGGCGTTGGCAACCTATGGTGCCGTTCACGGACTGGTCGTGACCGGCGGCGATGGCCACTAGGAGAGCGGGCCCGATGGATCGTGAGGAACAGGAGTCCGGGAGCGGGCAGGCGGAGCTCGATCCGGACGCGCCCATCACCATGGCCGGCTTCCCCAGCTGCGACGAGACGATCGAGCGCCTTTACTACTACCTGGACGGCGAGCTGACCGAGCAGCGC
>JAKAZC010000037.1 GCA_021826655.1 Actinomycetes bacterium
GGCGCCCGCTCTCCCGGAAGGAACCGTACGGGACGTCGTGGGTGACGGGTGGGAGGCTGCGGCCGCCCTCGATCGACTGGGCATGTCCGCCCACGTCGACACCGACGTGGGCGCCCTGTCGGGGGGCCAGGTCAAGCGGGTGGCCCTCGCCCGGGTGCTCGCCGACCCGGGCGAGCTGCTCGTCCTCGACGAGCCCACCAACCACCTCGATCTCGCGGCGGTGGCCTGGCTCGAGGAGTGGCTGACCGCCTCCACCTGCGGGCTGGTGCTCGTCTCCCACGATCGCTATCTGCTGGACCGGGTCACCACCCGGATGCTGGAGCTCGATCGCGGGGCCGTCCATCTGCACGACGGGGGCTATGCCTCCTACCTCGAGGGCAGGTCCGAACGGGAGGAGCGCGCGGCGACCGCCGAGACCACCCGCCGGAACCTGGCCCGGACCGAGCTGGCCTGGCTGCGCCGCGGCGCCAAGGCGCGTAGCCGCAAGCCCCAGGCCCGGGTCGACGCGGCCCGTGCGCTGATCGCCGGGCGGCCCGCCCCGGCGGCTCGGTCGGGCGACCTGGAACTCCACGGCACCATGTCCCGGCTCGGCACCAAGGTCGTCGAGTGCGTCGACGTGGGCTTCGCCTACGACCCGGGCACCCCGATCCTCCGCCAGGTCGATCTGCTCCTCGGTCGCGGGGACCGTCTGGGTGTCGTCGGCGCCAACGGCTCGGGTAAGTCGACCCTGCTCGACCTGCTCGCCGGGAGGTCGGCGCCGACCACGGGCACCGTGGACGTCGGCCCGACCGTCGTCGTGGGCTACTACGACCAGCACGGGGCGGACCTCGATCCCTCGGCCCGGGTGGCCGAAGTCGTCGCCGGTCCCCGTCGCACTCCCGGGTCCCCGGCCGATGTCGCCCTGATGCAACGGTTCTGGTTCACCGGCGACCTTCCCCACACCCGGGTGGCCGACCTGTCCGGCGGCGAGCGCCGGCGACTCCAGCTCCTGGCCGTGCTGGCCGGACGACCGAACGTGCTACTGCTCGACGAGCCGACCAACGACCTCGACCTCGACACCCTGCGCATCCTCGAGGACTTCCTCGACGACTGGTCGGGGACGCTGGTGGTGGTCAGCCACGACCGCGCCTTCCTCGACCGCACCATCGAGTCGGTGGTCGCCGTAGGGCCCGACGGGGTGTCGGCGGTGCCCGGTGGACTCGACGCCTGGCTCGCCGCGCTGCTCGCCCGGCCGGTGCGCGCCGTGCCCGCTCCGCACGGAACGGCGGCGCGGCCCGCACCACGTCCTGCCGGCGCCCGCCCGATCGGAAGACTCCTGCGCGACGCCGACAAGCGGCTCGACCGGCTCGGGCGGCAACGGGATGCCCTGCACGAGGCGCTCGTGGCCACCACCGACCACGTCGAACTCACCCGGCTCGGTGCCGACCTGCGCGCTGTACAGGAGGAGCTGCGTATCGTCGAGGAGCAGTGGCTGACCCTGGCCGAGCAGGCCGAGACCTAGTTCGTCCCGGGCGTGCGGACACCGTCGCCCCTTCGGGGCGGGCGGCCGGGCCTCCCGGCACGGAGCGCAGCACCGCGGCCGGCGCCTCCGCCCCGGTGCGCGTGCGCCAGGCGACGTGTCGGTCCGGACGGATCCAGGACCGCGCCCTCCTCGTCGAGCCCCGACACGGCGTCCCACAGCCCGTCCGGGTCCAGCGCCGTCGTGCCGACCAGGACGGCCTCCAGCGGCAGCGGACCGCCGCCGAGCGAGGTGCCCGCCTCGGCCCAGGCCTGCGAGCCGGCCGGCGGCACGTACCGGTCCGGTGGGACGAGATCGAGCGTCGGCACCCGATGTCCGTCCCGGGACACCCACGCCCGGGGAAGTCGCCCGCCGGGTCGGGTGTCCGGCACGTGGTGGCGCACCGGGTCGTCGACCTCGGGTGCCGGCGAACCGCACGGGTGCCGGCATCGGCGGCAGGTTGTGGTGGTCGGTCGACCACCGGAGGAACGTGCCGATCCCACCTTCGATCGCGCCCGACAGTTGCATCCGAGACCGTGCCGGTGGAAGGTGGCACTCCCCGCTACGTCGGGCGTGCCCAGGACGACGTGGCCGACCCGTCAGGGCGGTGGCGGCACGGTTCGGACGGCTGCCGACGAGCGACGGTTGACCCGGGCGAGCTCGCCGGGCCGGTTGACGGGGCGGGGCGTCGGGGCGGGGCGTCGGGGCGGTGAGGGGTGCCGTCCCGGCCACCTCGACCACTACGTCGTGGTCGGCCAGGGGATCCGCACGACGGAGGACGCCGTCGGCGATCACGGCATCCACACCCAACCGCACCAGCCGTTCCCGGATGGCGACGAGGTCGGACTCCTCCGTGCGACCCGGCCGGATCTGGGAGACGTGCCGGTAGGTGCCCTGGGTGAGCCGGATCCGTACGGGTCGGTCGGTCGTGCCCAGCGTCGCGTCGTCGGTCCGTTCCATGCCCAGTCCGGTCCAGAATCCGAACAGTCCGGTCCAGAATCCGAACAGCACGGCGGGACCCGGAACCGACAGTTCCATGTCCGGCGGTGCGTGCAGGGCCACGGACATCCCCGGCCGGCCCCAGGATATGTTATTACTAGTCGTCTATCAATCTTAGTTTACGATAGTGTTCGTGGGGTAACGTGTTAGGCATGGCAGAGCACCGGAACGTGGGCACGCCCCCGGCGCAACACCGGTTGACGACCCTTCCCCCACGGGCCGAGACGAGAGGCCGGCCCCGCATCTGCCAGGACGACGAGATCCTCGATGCCGCCCTGCAGGCGTTCGCAGCCCAGGGCTACGACGCCATGTCACTCCGGTCCCTCAACGGCCGGCTCGGCCTCAGCCACGGGACCATCAGCCAACGCTTCGGTACCAAGGAACGCCTGTACTTCGCCGCGATCGACCTCGGGTTCAGCCGGTTCATCCAGGACATCGAGCAGCGCCGGCGGCACCTGTTGGCCGCCATCGAACCGCCGGACGACCTCGCCGACCTGCGGGCCACCATCCGGGCCTTCCTCGGCGCCGCCCAGAGGCGGCCCGAGCTCGGCCGGCTCATGAACCAGGAGGGCCTGCTGTCCACCGCGCGCCTGCGCTACATCGTCGAGACGGTGATGTCCCCCGTCTTCGGTGTGATCGGCGGCCTGCTCGAGCGGCTCCGCACCGCGAGCCGGATCCGGCCGGTCACCGCCCGCGGACTCTTCTTCCTCGTCGGTCACGGCGCCGAGGCCCCGTTCACCCTGACCGCCCTGTCCGAGGTCTTCGACGACTTCGACGGGCCGCTCGATCCCGAGCGCCACGCCGACGACATGACCGACCTCATCATGCGGGGCATCACATTGACCGACGTGGACGCCCCGGTGGGCGCCACCTCGGCCCTGCGGGCGATGGCCGGTCCCTCCTCGTCGACGGTCCCCGTCTCGCGGCTGGAGGCTCTCCGCCGCTCATGACCGGCACCGGGGCCGGGCCGGTCGAACCTAGAGTGCGGGGAGCCGCGACCGAGGAGCGAACCGCCATGGGCAGGACCGTCATGATCACCGGGGCCGGGTCCGGCTTCGGCAAGGGTGCCGGCCTGGCGCTGGCCGCACGGGGCCACACCGTGATTGCCACCACCGAGACCGAGGAACAGGCCGAGACCCTGCGCACCGAGGCCCCCCAACTGACGGTCGAGAAGCTGGACATCACCACCGATGACGTCGGCCGGGCCGCCGGGTGGGACCTCGACGTCCTGATCGACAACGCCGGCGCCGGCCAGACCGGGCCGATGGCCGACGTGCCCATCGACCGGGTGCGGCGCCTGTTCGACGTCAACGTCTTCGGCACCCTCGCGGTGACCCAGGCCGTCCTGCCGGGGATGGTGGCGAAGGGGTCCGGACGGATCATCATCATGTCGTCGATCGCCGGGGTGCTGTCGGCGCCGGCCTTCGGGCCCTATTCGATGACCAAGCACGCGCTCGAGGCCATGGGCAAGGCCATGCGCGGCGAGCTGGCCGGCCAGGGGATCGACGTCTGCCTGCTCAACCCCGGCCCCTACCTCACCGGGTTCAACGACCGCATGGCCGCCTCGATGTGGGAGTGGTTCGGCGACGACGCCGTCAACGCCGGCTCCACACCACTGTTCGAGATGATGCGCGACTTCGTCACCAACGACCAACGGGACCCGGTCGAAGTCGTGGAAGCGATGGTGGCACTCACCGAGGCCGAGACCACCGAGGAGCACAATTTCGTGCCACCGGAGCTCGCCGCCTTCATCGGCGGCTGAGCGGCCCGGCGCAGACCCGGCCCGGCGCAGGCTCCGAGACCGGGTCGCGGACACCGATCCCGGGCCCGTGCGTTATGAATCCCCTGGTCAGGGACTTGTTTCGACAAACTTCGAAAAATCCGAACAATTCGCTCAAGTGCGGATCCGATCGTGCCGATGGCACAGAGGGCCTGCGGCGGGCCCGACCACCCGGTTCACCCGGTTCACTCGGTTCACTCGGTTCCCCGCCGCCGCATCCGCGTGCCCTGGACCACGCCGGCCACCGCCCGCCAGCCCAGCAGGCCGAGCCCGACGAAGGCCGTGGCCACCCCGATGAACGCTCCGGCCACCCCCGGGCCCGAGATCTCCCGCAACACCATCGCCGCCGCCACGCAGGTGGGCCACACCACCACGCCGGTCGGGACCACGGCCGCCGGCGCGCGCCAGGCACGGGCCGCCACCCAACCGATCGCCAGGCCGACCAGGAACGGCCACAGCGTGCGCGCCACTCCGGCCACCGACTCCCCCTCGGCGTGCGACGACCGGCCGATGGTCACGAACACCGCGAGCCACGCGACATCGGCGGCGGCGGCCGTCGCCGGTCGGGCTCTCCCCGCCCCCGACCAGTCGGCCGCCGCCATCCTCCAGGCGTGCCCGGCCACCCGGATCAGACGTCGCGCAGGGCCGGGTGCGCCCTGGCCACCAACGGGACGAGCAGTCGACGGGGCGACAGCCAACCCGCCGCGGCCGAGACCCGGTTGGGCAACCCGGGGATGGCCACGGCGCGATTGGCGTCCAATGCGTCCACGCCGGCCGCCGCCACGTCCGCGACCGGCACCCAGAACGGGCGGGGCATGGCGCCGGCCATCTCCTCGGGCGCGATGCCGGCGGCGTCGGCGAACCCGGTCGCCACCGGTCCGGGGCAGAGCGCGGCCACCTGCACGCCCTTCGGGCGCAGCTCCTCGCGGATGGCATGGCTGTAGGAGAGCACGAACGCCTTCGATCCGCCGTAGGCCGCCTGGCCCGGAATCGGCTGGAACGCCGCGGTCGAGGCGACATTGAGGACGTGGCCGCTGCGCCGCTCGACCATTCCGGGGGTGAAGAGCGAGCACAGGTGCACGACGGCCTCGACATCGGTGCGGACCATGGCGATCTCGCGGTCCGGATCCGATCGGTAGACCGGGCCCAGGGTCGAGAACCCGGCGTTGTTGACGAGAACGTTGACCTCGAGACCGAGGTCGGCCAACCGTCCGGGTAGCCCTCGTCTGGCATCTGCGTCCGCCAGGTCGGTCGGGAGGACCTCGACCCGGACACCGTGCCGGGAGGCCAGCACGCCGGCCGAATCCCGCAGTTTCGCCTCGGACCGGGCCACGAGGGTCACGCCCAGCCCGCGCGCCGCCAGGAGGCCGGCGATCTCCTCGCCGATGCCGGAGGAGGCACCGGTCACCAGGCAGGTCCGGTCGGGTCGCGGGGCGGGCAGGCTCATCCCCCGAGCGTAGGCCGCCTGCCGACGGCCCGGTCAGCGTGCGGGGCCGACGTGGTCGACCGGGCGTTCCTCGATCCACCGCAGGTGCAGTTCCCGCCGGGCGATCCGCCATCCGGCGGGCCCGCGGCGGTAGCGGTCCTCGTACCGCAGGAACCAGACCGTGTCGGTACCCCCACCGGCGGCCGCCGTCCCCTTCGGGCCGGGCGCGGACGCGGCCAGGTGATGGGCGACACCTGTCACCCGGCCGACGGCGGCGTCGCCGTCGACCCTGTAGTCGGCCGGGCCCACCCGGTGGTGGGTCACGTGGTAGCGGGCGAGCCCTCCCGGTACCGCCGCCAGGGACCCGGCACCGGATCGGCAGATCGTCGGCTCCGGGCTGCGGGTCACGTCCGGCACCCACAGCTCCCCGTCCGCCGTGAACAGGGCGGCGAACGCCTCTCCGTCGAGCGCGTCGACCGCGTCGGCATACCCGTGGGCGAGTGCCCGCAGGCAGTCGGTGTCGGTCACGCCGGGGGTGCGAGGCCGAACCGGGCGGCGAATCCCGACAGCTCGTCGGCGAGCCCGTCGAGGTCCGGGCTCATCGAGGTGGAGAGCAGCATCCGGTCGACGCCGGCGGCGCCCGCCGCGGCCACCTCCTCCTCGGTGACCGTCGGGAGGTAGCCGGAGACGGAAACCTCGATGGCGCCCGGGTCCCGGCCGACTGCCTCGGCCGACTCGCGCATCTGCGCGATCCGCAGGACCAGGTCCTCGGGCGACAGGCCGAGGGGTTGGAAGCCGTCCCCCAGGCGACCGGCCCGACGGGCGGCGGCCTCGCTGTGGCCGCCGATGTGGAGCGGGACGCCGCCCGGACGGGTCGGCTTCGGGAACGAGTGCGCGTGCTCGAACCGGACGAACTCGCCCGCGTACGACGCCCCCCCGGGACCGGCGTCGGCCCACAGCACCCGCATCGCCTCGATGGTCTCGTCGGTCCGGCGCCCCCGGGTCCGCGGATCGGCGCCCGTGGCCCGCAGCTCCTCCTCCATCCACCCCACACCCAGGCACATGCGCACCCGACCCCGTGACAACACGTCGACGGTGGCGATGCGCTTGGCCAGCACGACCGGTTGGTGGTTGGGGACCACCAGGACGCCGGTGGCCAGCGTGATCCGATCGGTCACCGCGGCCACGAAGGCCATCAGGTCGAGGGGGTCGGGGATCCGGCAGTCGTCGGGCAGTGGCATCCGCCCCGAGGCCGCGTAGGGGTAGGTGCTGGTGTAGTCCGAGATCACCACCGCGTGCTCGACCATGACCAGGGACTCGAAGCCGCAGGCCTCCACCTGGCGGGCGAACCCGGTGATCCAGTCCGGGTCGGCGGTGGCACCGGTGCGCACCGGCGGGATGATTCCGAACTCCATGGCATGGCTCCTTCGTCGCGCCGCGTGTCCCGACGCCGCTGGCCGCGTGGTCGGGTGACGCACGAGCGTACGCACGCCGTGGTTCCTGCCGCCACGTCGGACTCCTCGGGCTCCTTGGGTCCCGCCGGTCCGGTCGGTCCGGTCGGTCCCGCCATCGGATCTCGAGGTGACCTCCCACGTCCCGATCCGGTTGGCTATCGTTGGCGCATCCCCTCCGACCGGGATCCGCCCAGCGGGGGCGGTGACGCCGCGGGGACAACGACTCCATGAGCAGACCCGGCGCCCACAGTCCGAAGGAGCATCCGGACTCCACCGGTGGGTCCGATGGGAACGGGCAACGCCCCACGATGAGCCGTCGCCGATTCCTGGGGTGGACCGCGGCCGGAGGTGCCGTCGTTGCAGGCGGGGCCGTAGCGGTGGCCGTCGAGTCCGGGAGCGGGAGCTCGCATCCCGACACGGCACGACCGACCCCCAGCACCGGCCCGCGCCGGTCGACGACGACGCCCCACCAGGCCGGGGCACGGTTGACCAACGTCCAGGGTGTCATGCTCCCCACGTCGCCCGCCGTCATCGCCGAGAACCTGCTGACCGGAACCGCCTGGTGGGTGACCACTCCCCAGTCGGCCGGTGACATGGAGGGCTACGCCGACCGGGTCAGCGCACAGGTAGGGGACACGGTGACCCTCCGGGTCAACACCAAGGCCCCGACGTTCCACGTCGAGGCGTTCCGGATGGGCTACTACCAGGGCATCGGTGCCCGACGGGTGTGGACGTCGACCGAGGTGCCCGGCGTCCGTCAGGCCCCGCCCCGGTTGATCGCCCCCACCAATACGGTCGAGTGCCAGTGGACGCCGTCGATCGCGGTCGCGATCGATGCGACCTGGCCGCCCGGCGCCTACCTGCTGAAGTTGGTCGGTTCCGGGGGGGAGGCGGGATTCGTACCGCTGTGCGTCCGCGACGATGAGTCCGAGGCCGCACTGCTCATCATGCACGCGGTGACCAGCTGGCAGGCGTACAACCGCTGGGGCGGGTACTCGCTGTACTACGGGAACAAGGGCGGGGCACTGACCTTCACCCAGAGTCCGGGTGGCGGGGCGTACGCAGAGCGGGCGCGCATCGTCTCCTACGACCGTCCCTACAACCACGACTGGGCCTCCGGCGCGGCCGACTTCGTGGGCAACGAGTTCCCCGTCGTGTTCCAGGCGGAGCAGCTCGGGCTCGACGTGTCCTACTGGACCGACGTGGACCTCCACGAGCGGCCCCAGCTGCTCCCGAACCATCGGGCACTGTTCAGCCTCGGGCACGACGAGTACTGGTCGGCACCGATGCGGGACAACGCCCAGACCGCTCTCCAGCACGGCCTCAACATCGCCTTCCTCGGTGCCAACGCCTGCTACCGGCAGATCCGTCTCGAGCCGTCACCCCTCGGGACGGACCGGCACGTGGTCTGCTACAAGTCGGCAGCCGAGGACCCGATGACCGGCGTGAACCGCGCGCTGGTGACGGTCAATTGGGACCAGCCACCGGTCTCGGACCCGGAGTCGACCCTCACCGGCAACATGTACCAGGACGTGGGCGCCAACGCCGATCTGGTCATCACCGACCCGACATCGTGGGTGTTCGCGGGCACCGGGCTCGCGGCCGGCCAGCGTCTCCCCCGGGCGGTACAGGGCGAGTTCGACCGCTACGTCCCGGGACCCTACGCACCCGCCGATCTCGACATCGTGTCCCACTCACCCGTTCCCAACCGCAACGGCAACTTCTCGGACATCACCTGGTTCACGGAGGTCGGTGGCGGCGGAGTGTTCAACACCGGCAACGCGTCCTGGGTGGGGCAGTTGGCCGACGCGCCCCTCATCCCCTCGAACGTGCTGCCTGCGCCGGTACCGGGCGTGACCGAGTATCTGCGACGCATCATGCTCAACGTCTATTCGGTCCTGGGGACGGCTCCGGCCAGCATCACCAACCCGTCGCAGGGGACGTGGCGGTCCGTGCTCCACTAGCCCGAGCTCTTCCCGTCCTCGTTCGACAACGACCTGACGTGACGAGTTCGGCCTCGGGGTCCGGTCAGGGCGGCGACCACGGACATCTCCTGGCGGAACGGCGGTCGAGGTGACGGGCTCGAGGGGTCGGACATGACGCGGCGGGTGTGTCGAGGCGCGCGCCGTCAATCTGATGCCGCCTCACGGGGTGCGCGGAGTCGGCCAGGCGAGGAGTTCGACACGCCGGTACACGTCGAGGAGGACCTGGGTGGTGGGCCACCCGTCGATGACGCGCACGACGGTTCGCCGGGCCCGGTGCACGAGCCGACCGGGAGCATGGAAGATGCCCGACCGCAGTGCCTTCGGCCGAGCGTCGGTCCAGGATCCGTTGAAGCACGACAGCTGGAACCACCGGTCGGGGAACGGCGACCGAACGGCCGGCAGCCACGTAGTCGTCGACGGACAAGGGAACAGGGCCATACGATGGACACCGGTGGCAACACCGCCTCGGACCCCCTCCGCCGCAGTGCCAACTGGTGAGGAGGGGGTCCCTCGCGTTCAGGGACCGCACATCTTCCTCGTCGGCGGGCTACTGGCATCCAATCCGGTCCCCAAACACCCCTGCCGAAACAGCGGGATCCTCCACCATGCAGCCATGCCGCCAACAACGTGGCGGGTTCAGCCCAATGGTGGCGTGAAGAGCTGGGGCCAGGGGCGGCGACGGGCGGGGCCTGCCGTGTGGGCGGGTCCGGTCCGTACGTCGGCGGCAGGGTGGTTCAGTCGCTCAGCGTGATCGGCTCGTCGTCGAGCAGCAGGTCGTCGGTCGGCGGGAGGGGCTCGCCCGCCGCCGACGCGGCCGCGACCGCGTTCTGCGTGGCCAGGTGGTCCCGGATCCGTTCGTCGACCTCGGCCATGAGCTGGGGGTTCTCGGTCAGGAAGTTCTTGACGTTCTCCCGGCCCTGCCCGAGCTGCTCGCCCTCGTAGGTGAACCAGGCCCCGGACTTCTTGATGAAGCCGAGCTCCACGCCCACGTCGAGGAGCGAGCCCTCACGGCTGATCCCCCGCCCGAAGGCGATGTCGAACTCCGCCTGCTTGAACGGCGGGGAGCACTTGTTCTTGACCACCTTGACCCGGGTACGGTTCCCGACCTGGTCGGCCCCGTCCTTGATGGTCTCGATGCGTCGGATGTCGAGGCGCACCGACGAGTAGAACTTGAGTGCCCGGCCGCCAGGGGTCACCTCCGGCGAGCCGTACATGACTCCGATCTTCTCCCGTAGTTGGTTGATGAAGATGGCGATCGTCCGGGACTTGGACAGGGTGCCGGTGATCTTTCGCAGTGCCTGGGACATCAAGCGGGCCTGCAGGCCGACGTGGGAGTCCCCCATCTCCCCCTCGATCTCGGCGCGGGGGGTCAAGGCGGCCACCGAGTCGATGACCAGGACGTCGAGCGCACCCGAGCGGATGAGCATGTCGGCGATCTCGAGGGCCTGCTCACCCGTGTCGGGCTGGGAGATCAGGAGATCGTCGATGTTGACGCCGATGGCCTTGGCGTAGACGGGGTCCATGGCGTGCTCGGCGTCGATGTAGGCACAGATGCCGCCGTTGCGCTGGGCCTCGGCCACGACGTGCATGGCGAGCGTGGACTTGCCCGACGACTCGGGGCCGAAGATCTCGACGACCCGGCCCCGTGGGAGGCCGCCGATGCCGAGGGCGAGGTCGAGGGCGAGGGCCCCCGTGGGGATGGACTCGATGTTCATGTGGAGGTTCTCCCCCATCCGCATGATCGATCCCTTGCCGAACTGCTTCTCGATCTGCCCCAGCGCCATGTCGAGTGCCTTGTCACGTTCCATGTCTTGTCTGCTTCTCCTCGGTGCTGTCGTTCACTTGACCCGGCCGACCGTACGGAGGGGGTGTGACACCCGTCCTCCGGAAGGTCCCCGGGGCCACTGGCCCGGGGGGTCGGCCGCCCGTGCATGCGTTCGGTTCCGACTGCGGTACGACGCGTACTGCGGTGCGACACGGCCACTGTAGACCCGAACGCATGTTCGATGGGGGATCCGGGGTCCGACCGACCGCAGGGCACAACCGAAGTAGCGTCACCCTGATGCCGGACGAAGAACCGCCCACGCCAGAGACCCCGGACACCACCCCGGACGGGGCGCCCGATCCCACCGCCGGTGCCTCTCCGGACACCTCCCCCGGCCCCGGTGCGGGGGACGGGGTCACCACCGCCGCCGGGGCTCCGCCGGTGCTGACCCGTAAGGAGCTACGCGAGCAGCGCACGGGCGGTTCCCGGGCGAAGTGGTACGCACTGGGAGCCGCGGCCGTCCTGCTCGTCGGCGCCGTCCTGGCCACCGTGCTGGCCGGAGGCGCCGCGGCCAGGAAGCAGGCCGCCGCGCCAACCACGACCACGACCACCGCGCCTCCGGTCGTCGCCACCTGCCCGCTCACCGGCACCCCGGCACCCGGTGGCGTCGTCCCGCCACGACCCGCGCTGGCCGCCAAGATCGGCAACTACACCTACGACCGGCCCTCGGCGGGGCTGAACCAGGCCGACGTCGTGTTCGAGGAACCGGTCGAGGGCTCCTATACGCGGCTCGTAGCCGTGTTCCAGTGCCACGGGGCGGCACTGGTCGGCGACCTCCGTTCGGCACGCGAGCCCGACGTGGCGATCCTGTCCCAGCTCTCCGATCCGATCTTCGTCCATGCCGGCGGGATCAACCCGGTGCTGAACCTCCTCGCCAACGCCCCCATCCAGGACCGGAACATCCTCGACGGCGGCATGGGAGGGATCACCCTCCACCCGAGTGGTCGCTCCGCCCCCTACTCCACGTTCACCAACACCGCACCGGTGTGGGCGACGGTCCCGTCCGGCACCACCCCCCCGGCACCGATCTTCACCTTCACCCCGGCTCCTCCGGCGAGCGCGGTGCCCGCATCGGGGATCGCCGTCCACGTGCCGTTCTCCACCGAGGCCGACGTGACCTGGACGTGGAACCCGTCCACCTCGAATTACCTACGGTCCTATTCCGGCGTCCCGGACAAGCTCGTCGACGGCAGCCAGACTTCGGCGTCGAACGTGGTGGTGATGACCGTGCCGACCTTCATCGGCCCGTGGGTCGAGAACAGCGAGGGGGGTCGCGAGGTCGAGGTGACGGCGACCGGCTCCGGCCCGGTGGTGGTCCTGCGCGACGGGATGGCGATCACCGGGACCTGGTCCCGTTCCAGCCTCACCCAGCCCGCCACCTTCACGGCGACCGACGGCTCGCCCATCACCCTCCATCCCGGCAACACCTGGGTGGAGCTCGTGCCTCAGGGCATCACGGTCACCGCCACGGCCGCGCCGACGACGTCGGCCCCGTCGTCCACCGGGACGACGGTCCACACGACACCGGCGACCACCAGGTCGTGACGTCCCGTCCGGCACCGCCGGACGTGCCCCTCAGCCCGGGCCGCCCGGCCCCAGCGACCGGCGCAGCAGGTCGAGCGCGGCGATCGTCGCGTACTGCCGCACCCGGGCCCGGTCCCCAGGGACGTTGAATTCGAACGCCTGCGACGCGCGGTCCGGACGGGCCAGGCCGACGAAGACCGTCCCGGGGGGGCGCCCGTCCTGGTCGGCGGGTCCGGCCACCCCGGTGATCGACAGTCCGACGTCCGCCCCCAGCACGCGGCGGGCCCCCTCGGCCATCGCCCGCGCCGCCTCCTCGGACACCACCGGGCCCTCCGGCACGCCCAGCACGTCGAACTTCACCTCGGACGCGTAGGACACGACCGACCCGCGGAACCAGGTGGTCGCACCGGGGACGTTCACGAGCCGCGACGCGGCCAGCCCGCCGGTCAACGACTCGGCCAGCCCGACGGTCAGCCCTCCGGCCACCAGGGCACGGGCCACGGCGTCCTCGATGGCCTCGTCGTCGGTCCCGAACACCACGTCGCCCGCCGCGTCGGCCAGGATCGAACGCACCGCGGCCTCCTGCCCGTCGAGGAGTGTCGCCGCCGTGGCCGCGTCGGCGGCCCGGACGGTGACCCGGACCTTGATCCCCTCGATACCGCTGGCCAGGAAGGCGACCGTCGCCGTCCCTCCCTCGGCGGTCGCCTCCGTGTCGAGGGTGGCGATGTAGGCCGCGAGCGTCTCGCCCAGTCCGGACTCGCTCATGCCCCAGGTCCGGATCACCCGACTGGCGATCGTCCCCTCGATCTCGCCCCGCTCGGCCATCCGGCGCTGCAGATCGGGGGCGATGGCGCGGGTGAACATGTCGGACATCTCGTAGGGGACGCCCGGCACCGC
>JAKAZC010000407.1 GCA_021826655.1 Actinomycetes bacterium
CGGCGTGGGCCGCCCCCACTTCGCCCGGGTGCTGGTGGCCTCGGGTGCCGTCTCCTCCGTCCAGGAGGCGTTCGACCGGCTGCTCGGCAACGGTGCCCCGGCCTACGTGCCCAAGGCCCGGATCGAGGCGCCCCGGGTGGCCGAGCTGGCCACCGCCTCGGGCGGGGTGGCCGTCCTCGCCCACCCCCTCAGCCTGGGGCTCGCACCCGACGAGCTCGATGCCACCGTCGCCGGCCTGGCCGCCGCCGGGTTCGGGGGCCTCGAGGCCGTCTACTCCCGCTACACCCCCGACGAGCGGCGGACGCTCACCGCGCTGGCCCGCAACCACGGCCTGGTGGCGACGGGCGGTTCCGACCACCACGGCACGTTCAAGCCCGACCTGACGGTGGGCACCGGCGCCGGCGACCTGCGGGTATCTGACAGCGTGCTCGACGAGCTACGGGAGCGCCGGCCGGCAGCCTGAGCAGGCGGGGACCAGGCTGATCGATCCGATGCGGACCCACTGGCGCGTCCACGTCCTGCAAGGAGCGGTGCGATCCGGCCGTGCCACAGGCACATGACCGTCACCTCCGGATTCGGACGCGCCCGGCGCGGCAGCGGACGCCCTGACGTTCCTGGGCACCCGGCAACACAACAACACGTCCATCGAGATCGCGGTCCGCTGGGAAGACATTGCGCTCTCCCGAGACCCCCAGGCCGCCCTGACCCTGCAGCAGCTGGCGCTCGACGAGAGCCTCCTCGGCAACCTGCCGGCAGCCGGAACGGCTCTCAACCGCGCGCTCGCCTACGGTCCCGACTTCGAGCCCGTATACGCCGACCAGATCTCGTTGGCGCTGCGAGGGGGACGACCCGGCCTCGCCCGCAGCGGAAGACCGTGCCTCCGGCCGAGTGGGAGCGCTGGCACACACGTCCCGGATCTCAGCGGATGAGGTCCGACACCCAACTCCTCCAGCCGTTCGAGTAGAGGCGGTAGTCGCCCCTGCGCACCCGTTCGAAGACCTGGGGAACCCGCCTCCAGCGCCTGCGGGGCAGGTCCTGCCGGAATCGCAGCATTTCCGAAAGGCGCTCGAGAGTTGCTCGGAACGCCGGGCCGGCCCGTGGACTCGGCATCCGCTCGAGGAGTTCGGATACGTACCGGTACATGGCCGCTTCCGCCACCATCTCGTTCGAGGTGATCTCGGGATCCGTCAGCCTCCGTGCGTAGAAGCGCACGATGCGCCCGTACCGACGCAACCCCGAGCCCGAGTGGCGGAAGTGCGGGAAGCCGACCGCGTTCCCGCCGTGGAGACGGTAGGCGATGAGGAGCTCGTCGATGGGCTGGAGCTGCGCCTGCATCGCGATCGCGATCGAGATCCAGATGTCATGGGTGATCGGGGGCCACGGGTCCATACCCGGGAGCAGGCTCGCCCGGAAGGTCAGCGTTGCACCGGTCACGACCGGGTGCCGCAGGAGGATGTCCAGTGCCCGACCGGACCGGACATCCTCCCGATCGGCGGAGGAGAAGCCCGCCGCGTCCCACAGGTGGACCCCGGTCGGTTCGCCGTCGGCATCGATGCACCAGCCGTTCGTGAACACCGCGCCGACGTCAGGATCGGCGTCGAGGGCGGCGACGGCTCGCTCCAGCTTGGCGGGTGCCCAGATGTCGTCCTGGTCGCACAGCGCGATGAGCTCGCCCGTCGCGTCGCTGATGGCAGCCCAGAAATTGTCGGGGATGCCCAGTCGCCGCCGGTTCTCGTTCACCACCACCGGGAACGGCGCCGACCGGACGAAGTCCGCCAGGATCGCCAGGGTGTCGTCAGTCGACCCGTCGTCACGCACGACGAGCTCGTCCGGCAGCCGTGTCTGGATCGCGAGGCTCTCCAGCTGGTAGGGGAGGAAGGCGGCACCGTTGAAGGTGCACATGACGACGGAGACCGTGCTGCCGCCCGGGTCTCCGGCCTGCCGGGGTGATGCGGGAGGAGGCACCGGGGACACTGTACCGGTCAGGCCCGCAGCCGATTCACGGCCGGACCGCCCGGTCGATGACCGACCGGCGATCCGCACGGACTGGAGGGAGCGCTTTCCCGAAGCGCTACGACAGCACGCCCATGGCCCGCAACTGGTCCACCACCATGTCGGCGGCGGCGGAAGCGGAGACGTGGACGGTGTCGATCCGGATCTCCGGGTGCTCCGGGACCTCGTAGGGGGAGTCGACCCCGGTGAGGTTGACCAGCTCACCCCTCCGGCCCTTCCGGTAGAGGCCCTTCGGGTCACGGGTTTCGACCACCTCCAGGGGCGCGTCCACGAACACCTCGCAGAACTCGCCCACCTCCAGCAGCTCACGGGCGAACCGGCGCTCGGCGGCGAACGGAGAGATGAACGACACCAGGACGATCAGCCCCGCGTCGACCATCAGCTTGGTCACTTCGGCCACCCGCCGGATGTTCTCCACGCGATCGACCGCGGTGAACCCGAGATCGCGGTTCAACCCCTGCCGGACGTTGTCCCCGTCGAGGAGGTACGTGTGCGCACCGAGCGCGTGGAGCTGCTTCTCCACCAGGTTGGAGATCGTGGACTTCCCCGCCCCCGGCAGCCCGGTGAACCAGACGGCGCATGGCCTGTGGCCGCTCAGGACGGCCCGGGCCGCCTTGTCCACGT
>JAKAZC010000408.1 GCA_021826655.1 Actinomycetes bacterium
GATTCCCGCCACCTCCACTCGTGTTCCGTATTCGAACTCGGACACGTTGAAGATGTCGTCGAAGGGCGGCCGGTACTCCTCGCCGGAGAGCCGGCCGCCTTTCACGCCGAGGCGTTCGCCACGTGTCGGGGCAAGCGGCTGCGGGCGAGCTTCTTCAACGTGGCGGCCCGCGTGGTGCGATCGTCACGTCGGGTTTACCTGCGGCTCCCACGCGCCTACCGGTTCGCCGAAGCGTTCATCGCCGCTCTGGCCAAGCTGCGGGCGTTGCCGACCTTCGCCTGACGACCGGTCAGCACCGCGTCGAATGGCCCGAGAGCCGGCGGAGCCATGTCCGGATCATCTTCGATCAACATTGGCAACGCTCACCGCGCCCCTCGACGGCGTCATCTGCATCGTTGCCCGGCCCCCAGCCCTCTCACCCCTGCCGGCGAGGCCGGATCGGTGCTCGATCAGGCCGACCAACTGCCCGGCTGCAATATCAGGGTCTGAGTAGAGCCGGCCCGTTGCCGACTCCCACCACTACTACGAAGTCACCCCTACCGAATCGACATCGCCCGGAATCGAACTGTACAGCGATGGTGTCGTCGCCATGCCTCGTTACATGTAACCTAGGGTCATGACGGGAAAGTCGGAGGCGGCGTCCGTACAGGCCCGGGTCCGCGCCCACCGGGCTCGGCTACGAGCCGAGGGGCTTCGCCCGGTCCAGATCTGGGTGCCCGATGTCCGTTCGCCTGAGTTCGCCACCGAGGCCCATCGGCAGTCGGCGCTGGTCGCGTCATCGACCCAGGCCGACCGGGACCAGGAGTTCATCGAGGCCATCTCGGCTGACGAGGAGTGACCCGCGGCGAGATCTGGACCGCGGCAGCCGGGTCGGGGTATGCCGGCAAGCCCCGACCAGCAGTCGTCATCCAGGACGACCGCTTCGACGCAACCGACTCGGTCACCATCTGCGCCTTCACCACCGATCCCACTGAGGCGCCGCTCTTCCGCCTGCCCATAACACCGAGCCCCCAGAACGGACTGCACGACGCCAGCAGTCTCATGGTCGACAAGATCACCACCGTTCGGCGGTCCAAGCTCGGAGTGCGGGTCGGGCGGTTGTCCAGCGAGGACATGGTCCGCCTCGACCGCGCCATCGTTGTGTTCCTCGGGCTTGCCGGGTCATGAGGGGGTGACGTCGAGCAGCTGGACGAGCCGATCCCCACCGCCGAGCCTGGCGTCCTGGTCCGGCCCCCGTCGCAGGTCCGCCCGCAGCGGGTGGGCAGGCCACCGATGCGGGACGCGTGGCTGCCGTTCTTCGAGGTGCGTGCGCTGGCTGAGCGCCCGGCACCGGCTCGAACCCGACGGACGCAGGTTGGTCGAACCCGCGTGCGTGGAGCCGGTCGGTGAAGATCCCTTCGGCCCGGCCGGCGATCACCTCGGGCTGACGATCACCTTGGGCAGCCACGGCCCATCGGCCTAACGTGTTCCGGCCGCGACCTGCCAGCTGCCGCATCATCGCAGACGGCAGACAGACTGAAGGGATCCGTGATGGGAATTGATGATCGTGCCGCCGCCTGGCGGGCCCGGGGTGCCACGTTCCGGTGGGCACCGCCGGACGGTGGCGCCGACGAGGTGTCGATCTTCCACGTGGAGGCGGGCGATGCCGACCGCCCGGTGCTCCTGCTCGTCCACGGGTTCCCGACGTGCAGCATCGACTGGTTCGACATGGTCGACCTCCTGGCCGACCGCTACCGGGTGTGCGCGCTGGACTTCCCCGGCTACGGGTTCTCGGACAAGCCGGTGGGCTGGGGCTACAGCCTGGCCCGCGACGCCGAGCTCCTCGACCACTACGTCCGGAACGTCGTCGGGGCCCGGTCGCTGGCCATCCTGGCCCACGACCGGGGGTCGAGCGTCGCCATCAACTACGTGCTCCGGAACCTGGAGGACGCCGGTTGGTCCGATCGCCCGGCGATCGACCACCTGGTGCTGACCAACGGCAACATCTTCCTCCCCCTGTCCAATCTGACGGACTTCCAGCGACAGGTACTGGACCCGTCGACGGCTCCGGAGCTCCTGGAGGCGCTGACACCCGAGATGCTGGCGTCGGGCATGGGCGAGGTGACCTTCTCCCCGCCCAGGCCGGCCGACCATCCTGACGTCGCCGCGCTCGAGGCCACCTTCGCCCACGGCGACGGGGTGAAGGTCCTGCACGAGACGATCCAGTACCTCGTCGAGCGGGCCCGCAACGAGCGCGACTGGCTCGAACGGCTGGCCGCGTCCGAGGTCCCCACCACCCTCATCTGGGGGATGCTCGACACCGTCTCCCCGCCCCGGGTGGCCGCTCGGGTGTGGAACGACTACTTGATGCAGAAGCCGGGCCGCAACCTCTTCTACCTGGTTCCCGGGGCCAACCACTACCTCCAGGTGGACCAACCCGAGCGAGTCACGGCCGCCTTACTGCACGCCGAGGACGCCGAGGCTGACACGGCACCCGGTGCGATCGGCACCGGTGCCGACGCTCCCGTGCTGGTGGACC
This sequence comes from Actinomycetes bacterium, assembly GCA_021826655.1. The sequence goes on from JAKAZC010000408.1 coordinate 2,519, forward strand.
GGTCCCGGCGCCGGCTACCGGACGCGACCGAGGTGCTGAAGGGCGAGCCGGCCGACTGAGCAGCGGGGGCACTGGGGCACAACGCGCCCGTCGCCACCTACGGGCGGCC
>JAKAZC010000409.1 GCA_021826655.1 Actinomycetes bacterium
TTGCAGCAGGGGCTGACCAACGCGTTCGACCTGCAGATGGCGATGGGGCTGTTCGTCCTCGGGGGGATCTGCGAGCGCCATCCCGATCTCCGGGTCGCGTTCCTGGAAGGCACCGGTGGCTGGGCCCTCCCGATGCTCGAGCGCTTCGACCATCAGTTCGAGGTCTTCGGGAGCCGCGACCAGAGCTCCCTCCCGAGCGAGCTGTTCGCGCGCCAGTGCGTGATCAGCTTCGACCCGGACGAGGTCGCGCTGGCCTTCACGGCCGAGCACCTCGGGGCCGACAAGGTCCTCTGGGCCTCCGACTACCCCCACCCCGACGCGAAGATCCCCGGCGTGGTGAAGGAGCTCGAGGCGGCGGTGGCCTCGCTGCCCGCGGCAGCGCAGGTCGAGGTGCTCGGGCAGTCCGCGCGCCGCTTCTACGGGCTCGGCGACTGACGCGTCGCTGCCGTCCGGCCGGGCGGCACGGGCCCACGCGGTCGCCGTGACCGGTCCGACCGATCGGCGCGACCCGCTACCATGAGCGGTCTTCGGAGATGGGGAGGGGACGTTTGCGCGAGGGTACGTGGCTGAGCGGGAGGGCCGCGATCGTCGGCATCGGGCACACCCCGTGGGGCAAGCGGGGCGAGCACGCCGCCAAGGGGCACCTCCGCCTGGTGGTGGAAGCCGTCACCCGGGCGTGCGAGGACGCCGGGATCTCGCCGAAGGAGGTCGACGGGTACAGCTCGTACGTGACGAACATCGACCCCGCCGAGCTCTTCGCGGCGTTCGGGGCGAAGGCGCTCCGCTTCGCCACCCAGACCTGGGGCGGCGGCGGGGGTGCAATGGGAGGGGCGTTCCTGAACGCGGCCCTGGCGGTCGCCAGCGGCCAGGCCGACTACGTGGTGGTCCACAAGGTCATGACGATGCAGGGCAACAGCCGCTACGGCCAGGCGTTCGCCAACATCGGGCAGGAGAACCCCGTGCTGGCGGGGCCGATGGCCTTCGCGGTGCCTTACGGGCTTCAGTCGCCGGGCCAGATGTTCGCCCTGGCGGCCCGCCGCCACATGGTCAAGTACGGGACCACCGAGGACCAGTTCGCCGAGGTCACCATCAACGCCCGCCTGATGGCGGCGAACAACCCCGAGGCCCGCTTCCGTGAGCCGATCACCGTCGAGGACCACCACAACAGCGCCATGATCGCGGACCCCCTCCGGCTGCTGGACTTCTGCATGGAGTCCGACTACGGCTGCGCGGCGATCGTCACCACCGCCGAGCGTGCCGCGGACTTGCGCCAGAAGCCCGCCTACCTGGCCGGGGCGGTCGGCGCCGCCCCGTACCGGTACGGCCACGCGCTGATGGGCAGCTACAACATGCCCGACGAGGACTTCGCCTCCTCCGGCCAGCGGGTGGCCGCCGAGGAGCTCTACCGCGTCAGCGGTCGCGGCGTGGACGACCTCGACGCGGTCATGGTCTACGACCACTTCACGGCGATGGCGATCATGTCGCTCGAGGACTTCGGCATCTGCCCGAGGGGCGAGGGCGGCCCCTACGTGGCCGACGGCAACCTGCGCTGGGGGAGCAGGCTCCCGGTGAACACCCACGGCGGGAACCTCGCCGAGGTGTACGCCCACGGGATGTCCCACGTCTTCGAAGCCGTCAGGCAGGTGCGCGGCACCGCCATCAACCAGGTGGAGGGAGCGGAGAACGTGCTCGTCATCGCCGGTTCCAGCCCGTCGCCGAGCAGCGGCATGATGATCAGCGGGGTCCGATGAGCGCCGAAGGGGCCGCGAAGGAGTCCGGCCTGCCCTGGCCGGCGCTCGAGCCGACAACGGCGGGGTACTGGCGCGCGGCGCGCGAGGGCCGTCTCGTCGTGCAGCGATGCGACGGCTGCGGCGCCCATCGCCACCCGCCGACCGAGGCCTGCTACGCGTGCCAGTCGCTCGCCTGGTCCTGGGACGAGGTTCCCGGTACCGGCTGGGTCTACACCTATACCTGGGTCGACCGGCCCGTCGCGCCCTACCTGGCGCATCTCGGCGTGTACAACATCACGGTCGTCGAGCTCGACGGCACCCAGGGCGAGCCGGTACGGGTGCTGACCCGGGTCGACGGGATCGACCGCGAGCAGCTTCGGGTCGGCCTGCAGGTCGAGGTCGGGTTTCAGGTGCTGAACGACGAGTCGGCCCTGCCGATCTTCACCCCGCGCTGAACGAGGGCCCGCGCCCGGCGGGGCCCGAGCGGTCCGTGACCCGGGCGCGCCGCCACCGTGCGCGCGATGCTGGCGCCCGTGTGCGGCCGCTTCTCGATGTACGAGGACACACGCCGGCTGGCCGACCGATTCGGCGTCGACGAGGTCGTGGTCGACGACGTCCGGGCACGGTGGAACGTGGCCCCGAGCCAGCCCGTCGTGACGATCGCGTCGTCCCGGGACGGTCGGACCCGCCGGATGGGGGAGATGTGGTGGGGCCTGGTGCCCTTCTGGGCGAGGGACCCCTCCATCGGGAGCCGCATGATCAACGCGCGCGCCGAGACGCTCGCGTCGAGCCGGGCCTTCGCCGCGGCCTTCGAGACCCGACGCTGCATCGTCCCGGCGAGCGGCTTCTACGAGTGGCAGAGGGTGGAGGCGGGACCCGGCCAC
>JAKAZC010000410.1 GCA_021826655.1 Actinomycetes bacterium
TGAAAGGAATAATAACCAAGGCGGATATACTGAAAGCAGTAGAAACGTATGCAGAATCTGGCATTTAATATCTTGGCTGGGCTTTTTGCCTTTATTCCAGCCCTTGTTGCCAACCCAGGGGCAGTTTGACCACCGTGCGGAAGTGGCCGGTCCCGTGGGCCGGGTACCCCATGTGCTCATCGCTCGCGTACCAGTCCGGTCCCCCCGAGAACTGCAGTTCCACGGCCAGGGACGTCACCCCGCTGCCCGTGGCGCCGAGGTCGACGGTGGCGTACTGGCGGGCATCCCCGGGCTCGGGGGACTGTGGATCGGTGGAGATGTCGCCATACCAGCGCAGCGCCTCCTCGCCCGACACCCGATAGGTGAACGGACGGGCGTCCATCACCGACTCGCGGGTCTGGCCGGCGGCGGGTCCGGGTACCGGGGCGAGTTGGAATCGGAAGGGGGTGGACCCCTGGGCGGAGCAGTCGTTGTTGCCGGTCCCATCGCGGAGGACCGGGTGGGTCCCGTCCCACGTCCCGACGAACGGCTGGTCGACCTCTTGCAGCGCGCCGTGGCTGTCCGGGAATCCGGTGGCCGGTTCCCCACCCCACAGGCAGCTCGCGTCCGACACCGTGCCGTCGGCGGCCACGGCGAAGGAGATGGCGTCCTCGATGTCGGTCATCCGACCCCGGGTTCCCCACTCGACGAAGGGCACGGAGCCGGTGCCGGCGTCGTCGTGGCTCCAGATCACCGTGTAGGACAGGTCGGTGGCCCCACCAGCGACCGACACCGCCGTGGCGTCGACCAGCAGGGTTACGTCGTGGAGGGCGGAGGTGGAACGGCCGAAGAATACCGGCGCGTACGCGGTGGCCAGGTACTGCGGGTTGGACGGGTCGACCACCTCCAGCTGTGCGTCCACCACGGTGGCCGCCGGAATGACCGGGCCGAGCGGCCACGAGAGGCCCCCGGAAGATGCGGGGGCCTCGGCCGCCAGGGTCACCTGGTAGTCGTCGGCCGTGGTCGCGGGACCGAGCGTGGGGTCCCAGGCGTCGCTCGGTGTGCGGCAGGCCCCACGCGCGGTGCACGCGGTGGCGACGAAGGAGACGTCCTGCAGCATCAGGGGAGCGGTGCCCGGGGAGTACAGCGACTCGGCGGCGACCAAGCACCGGACCCTCCGACAGTCGCCGGAGCCGAGCGCAGTGGTCGGCACCGCCGGGAGGTGCAGCACGGTGGCCGCCACACCGCCGGCGTCGGTCGTCACCGCCGCGTTGTACCGGGAATCGCACCCATCGGCCGGGGAGGCGTGTGCGGCCAGGAGCGTGAAGGCGGTCGGGTCGCACTCGACGACCACGTAGACGCTGCCGGGGGTCACTCCGGAGATGACCACCGACACTGCGGTACCGTCGACGAGTGCGGTCGACGGCACGACGGACAGTGACGCACCTGCGGCGCCGGCCACATCGGGGGCGGTCGCCGCCGGTAGCAGGGTGCAGGTGAACACGACGGCCACCGCCGCGACCGCCCACAGCGCCCGGGTGCGGCGGGCGTGCGGATCCCGTACGGCGTGACTCCTGGGCATGGCAGCTCCCCTTCTGCACGCGCCCGCGCCCTCGGGTGGCGCGCACGCGGTACCGCCGGTAGAACGTGACGGATTACGGCGTTCCCGGCCTCCGGTCCGGCCCGTGGCTACTGTGCAACCCGAGGAGGTGCCACCGATGACCGGACGACAGGTCGACATCGACCGCTACGACGAGTGGGAACGCCTCCGAGCGGTCCACCTTCGCCCGCGGGGGGAACGGCCGCCCTCGTCGGCACGGGGACTGCACCATTTCGCCGTCCTGTCGAGCGACGTCGAGCGGACGATCGTCTTCTATCAGGACCTCCTCGAGTTCCCTCTCGCAGAGCTGTTCGAGAACCGGGACTACCGCGGCTCGACACACTTCTTCTTCGACGTCGGGAACGGGAACTACCTGGCGTACTTCGACTTCCCAGGGCTGCACCTCGGGGAGTACGCCGAGGTGCTGGGCGGCCTCCACCACATCGCCATCAGCGTCATCCCCGACCAGTTCGACCGGCTGGTGGCGAAGGTCCGGGGCGCCGGCATCGAGGTGCACGTGGTCAACGGGGACTCGGCGTACTTCCCCGGGCCCGACGGCGAACGGCTCGAACTGCTGAGCTATCCGCTCCACGACATGTACGGCACGGTGGTCGGCGGGTAGCCGTCCCGGCGCATGGAGCCGGCGCACCTCGATCGGCAGGTTGGTCACCTCGGCAGCCGTCGTGCCCTGCCCAGGTCCTCGTCCCGGTCGGCCACGACGATGACCGTGGCTACCGCCCAGGTGCTCCTCCACCTCGACGTTTGGTCCGTCGGTCACCACACCGGGCTACCCCCCTCGAGCCGGACCGTGGCCGCCGCCGACGACCCTTGGAGCCGTTGCCGAAGTCCCACGAACGACGGGCGACCAGCTCCTCGCGAATCCGGGCCAACTAGGAGACTGCTGAAGTAGGGGTGATCGTGGGGAACGCTCATCACGAGGTGTGCTCGGTGCGAATCCCGGGGACGGTGAAGGCGCCTCGATCGATCGGACGGACCTCCGTTGGAATGAGGTCTTCTCGGGGCCGGTGGTG
>JAKAZC010000411.1 GCA_021826655.1 Actinomycetes bacterium
CCGCGTCGACGTGTACGAGGCCGAGCCGGCGGCGGGCGGGCAGGTCCGCCTGGCCGCGAGCGTGCCGAGCCGGGCGGAGCTCGGGGATCTCGTCCGGAACCAGCTGGCCGAGGCGGAGCGCCTCGGCGTCCGCTTCCACTTCGGGGTCGCCGTCGACGAGGAGATGCTCGCCGCCAGCGGCGCGGACGCGGTGGTGCTGGCCACCGGCTCGGTGCCGGAGCGTCCCTACTGGGCCGGCGACCGGAGCCGGGTGGTCGACGTCCGCGACGTGCTGAGCGGGCGGGTGGCACCCGAAGGGAGCGTGCTGGTCGTCGACGAGCTGGGCTTCCACCAGGCGACGAGCGTCGCCGAGTTGCTGGCCGACCGGGGCTGCACCGTCGAGGTGGTCACGCCCGGCATGGTGGTCGGCCAGGACCTCGGCATCACGCTCGACATGGAGACCTGGTGGATGAAGGCGACGGCCAAGGGCATCGCCCAGACCACCGACACGATGGTCACCGCGGTGGACGGCGACGGCGAGGGGCCGGTCAGGGTCACCGTGCAGCAGCACACCACCGGGAGCGAGGATGTCCGGGTGGTCGACTGGGTGGTGTGCGCGGTGCCCGTTCGTCCGGCCGACGAGCTCTGGCGCTCGGCCCGGCGGCGCCTTGCCCCCCAGGTGGCCGTCCACCGTGTCGGCGACTGCGTGGCGCCGCGCCGGGCCCACGCCGCGGTCGTCGACGGGGACCGGGTCGGAGCGATGCTGTGATCGCCGTCCTGGTCGTCCGCGCCGGCACCCTCCCCGCCGGAGCCGAAGAGGCCGTGGGCGAGGCCGGCGGGCGGGCGCTGTTCGCGGGCAGCGGCACCGCCGAGGCGGCCGGTTCGCTACAGGGCGCCGTCGGGGAGGCGACCCTGTGGGAGTGCGGGCCGTTCCGGCCCGGTGCGTGGGCGGCTGCCCTCGCACCCGAGCTGACCGGCGAGGACGTCGTCGTGCTCCCGGCCTCGGCCGACGGGCGGGACCTGGCGCCGCGGCTCGCCCACGTCCTCGACCGGCCCCTGTACGCGCCGACGCTCGCCGTGGACCCCGAGGGGGCCACCCTCGTGCGCGGGGGCGGGTTGGCCGTGGTGGACGTGCGGTTCGACGGGCCCGTGGTCGCGACGCTCCAGCCGGGCAGCCGGGGCACCGGGCCCCGCGACCGCGCGCCGGGGCCGGTGCGGCGGCTCTCGTCGGCCCTGCCGGACGTGGCGGACGTGGCGGACGTGGCGGACGTGGCGGACGCCACCACGGTGGAGATCCTGCAGGCCGACGCCGCCACCATCGACCTGGCCGAGGCCAGGCGGATCGTGGCCGGAGGGGCCGGGCTCGGGTCCCCCGAGGTGATGGCGACGCTCACCCGGGCGGCCGCCGAGCTCGGCTGCGCCACCGGGGCGACGCGGGTGCTCTCCGACGCCGGCTGGGTGCCGTTCAGCCGCCAGATCGGGACCACCGGCGTGGTGGTCGAGCCGGACCTGTACGTGGCGTTCGGCATCTCCGGAGCGGTCCAGCACGTGAGCGGCATCGGCTCGCCCCGCGACGTGGTGGCCGTCAACACCGACGCCAGCAGCCCGATGATGCAGCTGGCCGACCTGGCGATCGTCACCGACGCGCCGGCCATGGTGGCGGCGCTGGCCCGGCGGCTCGGGGTGACCGATCCCCCACCGGCGAGCGGGGCGGCGGACGAGCCGGCGGGAAGGGGCATCGGTGACCGAGACGTTTGACGTGGTGGTGGTGGGAGCGGGCCCAGCGGGGTCCGCCGCGGCCCTCGTGGCGGCCCGCGGCGGCCTGCGGGTGTGCCTGCTCGAGCGCGGGCCGTTCCCCGGATCGAAGAACATGTACGGCGGGGTCACCTACGGCCGGGTGCTCGACGATCTCCTCCCCCGCTGGTGGGAGGAGGCACCGGTCCAGCGCTGGGTCACGCGGCGCTCGACCATGATCGCCACCGGGTCCCAGAGCGTGACCGTCGAGGTGCAGGCCGAGGCGTGGGGCTCCCCCCCGTACAACGGGGCCACCATGCTCCGCTCCGAGTTCGACCAGTGGCTGGCGGGAAAGGCCGAGGAGGCGGGAGCCGTCCTGGTGACCGGGACCACGGCGACCGGCCTTCGCCGCGACCGGTTCGGCCGTGTCGTCGGGGTGGAGACGGACCGACCCGACGGGGCGCTCGAGGCCCGCCTGGTCATCGCCTGCGACGGCGTCAACTCGTTCCTGGCCAAGGAGGCCGGGCTGTACGACGAATTCTCGAGCGAGCACTTCACCCTCGGGGCGAAGGAGGTGCTCCACCTCGGCAAGGAGGAGGTCGACCGGCGGTTCGGGCTCGTCGACCGCCAGGGCCTCGACATCGAGATCGTCGGCCTCACCCAGGGCATCCCCGGGGGAGCGTTCCTTTACACCAACCTCGACTCGGTCGCGGTCGGCGTGGTGGTGAGCGTCGAGGCCCTCGGCCGATCGGGCATCCGCCCCGAGGAGCTGATCGCCGGCGTGAAGCGCCACCCCTCGGTGGCCCCCTATCTGCGGGGGGCCGACCTGCAGGAGTACAGCGCGCACGTCATCCCCGAGGGAGGCTTCGACGCCATGCCCGGGCTGACCG
>JAKAZC010000038.1 GCA_021826655.1 Actinomycetes bacterium
GGCTTCAGCACGACCGTGCAACCGGCCGCCAGTGCGGGCCCGACCTTGCGGGTGATCATCGAGATCGGGTAGTTCCACGGGGTGATCGCACCCACCACGCCGACCGGCTCCCTCAGCACGAGGAAGCGCTGGTCGGCTCGGGCGGACGGGATGGTCTCCCCGTACACGCGCTTGGCCTCCTCCGCGTACCACTGCAGGAAGTCGGCCCCGTAGCGGACCTCCGTGCGGGCCATGCGGATGGGCTTGCCCTGCTCCTCGGTCATCAGCTTCGCCAGCGCCTCGTGCCGTTCGAGCATCAGCCCGTAGGCCTTGTAGAGGATCTCGGACCGCTGGTACGCGGTCAGGCGGGACCATGACGGGAACGCCTCCCAGGCGGCGCCCACGGCGGCGACGGCTTCGTCCCGGCCCCCGTCGGAGACCGACGCGACGACGCGGCCCGATGCCGGGTCGATCGAGTCGAACCGGGCCTGGGAGGCGGCGTTCAGCCACTGCCCTCCGATGAAGATCGTGGGGTCCTGCGCGTCGGCGTTCATACCCCACATGCTCCCTCAGCCGGGGCGCCCTGGCCAATCGCGCTGCCCCCCGGCCGGGCGTCGCCCGGCACGGAGCGGTCAGTCGTCGAGCACGTCCGGCTCCGTGGCGACGATCCAATCGTAAAGGGACTGAAAGCTCAGCCAGCCGGCGATGTGGGTCCCGACCTGGCCCCTGGTCAGGAGGGCCACGTCGTCGGGGATGGGCCTGCCACCCCCTGCCGCCTCCACCATCAGCTGCACCTGGCAGCTGCGCTCCATCGTCACGAACCACCACACGGCCTCGTCGACGGAGGTACCCACGGTCACCACCCCGTGGTTGGCGAGGATGACGGCCTTGCCCTGGCCCAGGACCTTGGCGATGCGCGCCCCCTCCGCGAGGTCGTACACGACACCCGTGTAGTCGTCGAAGACCTCGTGGTCGTCGAAGAAGGCGCAGGCGTCCTGGGTCAGCGGCTGCAGCGGACGGTGGAGCGCCGACCACGCCTTGCCGTAGGTCCCGTGGGCGTGCGCCGCCGAGATCACTTCGGGACGAGCCGCGTGGATCTGGGAGTGGATGCAGAACGCGGCCGCGTTGACCGGCCAGGTTCCCTCCACGACCCGCCCCTGCCCGTCGACGAGCAGGAGGTCCCGGACCCGGATCCGCTTGAAGCTCATCCCGAACGGGTTCACCCAGAAGTGGTCGGGCAGCCCGGGGTCGCGGGCCGTGATGTGACCGGCGACGCCTTCGTCGAAACCGAGCCGCCCGAAGAGCCGCAGGCCGACGGCCAGCCGCTCCCGGCGGTGCCGGCGCTCCTCGTCGAGCGAGGCGAATTCGGGGATGCCGGGGGGCGGCCGATCGGTCATGTTGGCCTCCAAGACGGTCGGCGACTGTCCCCAGTCAATGCCAGACCGGCGGTCCGGTCAAGGGTGGCCGGAAGCTCGGGGCGAGCGCCCGGTCAAGCGCCCGGCTCGTCCCCCACGCCGCCCACCGCCCGGGCACCCTCGGCCCTCACCGCTCTCACCCGGTGCAGGAACACCGCCACGATCGCGATCACGGCGAGGGCACCGGCTATGTACCCGGCATAGTGGAAGCCTTGCGCGATGTGGTGCCAGCTGCTCCCGAGGCTGTAACCGATCGACGCCAGCGCGGCGCACCAGATCCCGCAGGCCAGCACCGTGAGCACGGCGTACTTCCCGATCTTCATCTCCGCCAGCCCCGCAGCCAGGGAGATGAAGGACCTGATCAGCGGGATCAACCGCCCGAAGAACACGACCGACTCCCCGCGGCCGTCGAACCACCGCTCGGCGCGATCGAGGTCCTTGTGGGTGAGAAGCACGTACTTGCCGACCCGGTCGACGAGGGGGCGCCCGCCGTAGAAGCCGATCGCGTAGCCGGCGGCGGATCCGATCAGCTCCCCGACCAGCGCCACCAGGATCACCAGGGCCAGGTTCAGCTGGTCCCCGCTGTTCGTGAGCTGGCCGCTGGCCAGCGCCCCGCCGTACAGGGTGGCGATCTCCGAGCCGACGGGGAGCCCCATCGAAGAGAGAAAGGTCACCGTGATGAGCGCGAGGTAGCCCCACGACGACAAGAAATGCTCCATGGGTCCCACTTCTTAGCCGCTCGGGGGGAGGAAGTGGGCGCATCTCCCCGTCCGGCCCGTCCGGGGGCTCCGGCGGGGCCCGCCGCCGCCCGACGGTGCCCGCTACTGGTTGACTGTGTAGCCCCCGTTGACCGGGTAGGTCTGGCCGGTGATCCACGACGCCAGCGGGCTGGCGAGAAAGGTCACCAGCCCCGAGATGTCCTCGGGCCTTCCCCGGCGGCGGATGATGTAGGGGCGGAGCTGCTTGTGCAGCCGGTCGGCCTGCTCGGGGCTCATGTCGGCCTCGGCCGCCTCCTCCGGCGGTCCGATGGTGCCGAGCGCGATGCAGTTCGCCGTGATGCCGTGGCGCCCGACCTCGCGGGCGATGGAGCGGCTGAAGCCTGCGGCACCCGCCTTCGCGGCCGCATAGGCCCCCATGTACGGCTCGCCCCACCGGGCCGCGTCGGAGATGATGGTGACCACCCGGCCGTCCCGCCGTTCGATCATCGCCGGCAGGACGGCACGGGTGCAGTGCATGACCCCGAAGAGGTTGACGGCGAAGTACCGGGTCCAGTCGGACGGCCCGGTCTCGACGAAGGGGCCGAGGTTGAACCCCTCCGGGCCGGCGTTGCCGGCGTTGTTGACGAGGACGTCCACGTTGCCGACCTGGCCGACGGCCGACATGACGCCGTCGAAGTCGGAGACGTCGAACGGGGCCGCCACCGCCGAACCGCCGGCGGCCCGGACCTCCCCCGCGACGGCCTCGGCGCGGTCGGGGACGAAGTCGTTCACCGCGACGGAGGCGCCGGCGCTGCCCAGCGCCAGGGCGATGGCCCTCCCCACCCCCTGCCCGGCACCGGTGACGAGGGCCTGGCGCCCCTGGAGGTCGATCGTGAACGGCATGTGCGACATCCCTTCCCCTGCTGCTCCGACAAGCGGATGATCCGGCAGGCCGTACAGTACAGTCGTCCGGGTCGCCGTCGCCGTCCCAGGTGTGGCCGGGCGAATCACGGAAAGGCGTGCGGGTTCGGCCCCGCCGGATGCGGATGGCAGAAGAAGGAGCGGTACGGGGACCTCTCTCCGGCGTCCGGGTGCTGGACCTCACGCGGTTCCCGCCCGGCGCGTACTGCACCGTGCTGCTGGCCGACCTCGGCGCGCAGGTCTGCCGGGTCGACGCGCCGGGGGCCAACCCGATGGCCGGCGGTGTCGGTGTGGGCCTGAGCCGCGGCAAGATGTCCGTCGGCCTCGATCTGCGCCACCCGCGGGGCAACGAGGTCCTGAGACGGCTGGCCGGCTGGGCCGACGTCCTCGTCGAGAACAACCGTCCCGGCGACATGGAGAAGCGGGGCTTCGGCTACCCGCAGGCGGCAGCCGAGCATCCGCGCCTGATCTGGTGCTCGATCACCGGCTTCGGGCAGGACGGACCCTATGCGACCCGCCCCGGGCACGACCTCACCTACACCGCCCACTCGGGCCTGCTGGCCGCGATCAACCCGGACCTCCCGTGGCATCCACAGAGCGTCCTGGCCGTGCCGCTCGGGGCGATGATGGCGGCCACCGGCGTCACCTCGGCCCTGCTCGAGCGCGAGCGGACCGGCCGCGGCTGCCAGATCGACATCAGCCTGGCCGAGGCGGCGACCTGGCTGCTGTCGGGCTCCGACGGCGAGCTCGCCGGATCACCGTGGGGGATCCCCGTCACGCCCGACCGCCGCCTTTACGAGTGCGCCGACGGGCGGTTCGTCACCGTGGCGGCCGCCGAACCACGGACCTGGGCAGCCCTGTGCAACGGCCTCGGTCTCGGCGAGCTCGCCGAGGCGAGGCCGTCCGCGGAGCAGGCCGGCGACGTCACGGCCCGGCTGGCCGCGGTGTTCGCGTCACGCCCGGCGGCCGAGTGGGTCGACCTGCTCGGCCCCCTCGGCGCCGCGGTCGGTGCCGTCAACCGCGGTCCTGACGTCGTGCGCGATCCGCAGGTGCGGGCCCGGGGCGCCGTCGTGGAGGTGGCCGGCATTCCGGTGCCCGCCAACCCCATCCGGCTGCGCGACCTCAACGGGCCAATGTCGGCGACCGCGACGGATCCGCCTCCGGTCGTCGGGGGTGACACCGACCTGGTGCTGACCGCCGCCGGCTACACCGAGACCGAGATCGGATCGCTCCGGTCCGAGGGCGTCGTCTCGGATTGAACTTGCGGGGTACCCGGCACGGCTGGGCGGCGTGGGTCGCCGCGTACCGCCGCTTGTACTCGCTGCGCGAGGTGGGCACATCTCCGCATGGCCGATCGGGTCGAAGCCCCACTCCTCGTGCGGCCACGACGCCGCCGCGTTGAGGCCGACGGACCCGGTCGACTCGCCCTGGTGCTCCCATGGGTCGATGCCGTCCCCCCCGCGGACCTGCCTGGGGGCGGCATCCTTGTACTTTGCCGGCGTGTGGCGATCGAACATGTTTCCCGGCTCGATGATGTGGTCGTCGGTGCTGATGAGGACCATGTCGTCGCAGTTCATCGTCGACGCCCTTCCGCTCCGATGACCGTCCCTGTCCGAACCCGGTCACCCGCCCGCCCGTCGGGTCCTCGCGGAAGTCCATTTCTCGCTGAGCCACGAGCGCCCGCCGGCGGGAAGGAGGAGCCGCGGCGCAACCCTGCGGGGCCCGGCGCCCCCCCGGCGCCGGTCGATTCGTTACCATACGGCGACCGCGACCGGGGAGACGGGATGAGCGAGGGAATTCTGGGCGGCGTGCGGGTGCTCGACCTGTCCGAGGGCCTGGCCGGATCGGTGGCGGCCATGCTCCTCGCCGAATGTGGGGCCGACGTCGTCCTGGTGGAGCCGCGGTCGGCCGTCGGCCGGCCCCGCCGACCGGCCGAGCGCACGTGGAACCGTTCGAAGCGGAGCGTCGTCCTCGATGTGCACGACCCTGCGGACCGCGAGCGGCTCGAGCAGCTGCTCGGGGCGGCCGACGTCGTGGTCCACGAGCACGGACCTCGGGCGGCCCGCGAGCTCGGGCTCGACGACGCTTCCCTGGCCGTCCGCCACCCGCACCTCATCGCCAGCTCCGTCCTGTCGTGGCCGGCCAACCATCCCGACGCCGACCTCCCGGTCGACGAGCTCCTGGCCATGGCCCGTCTGGGGATCTGCGACGAGCAGATGCCGATGCGCCGTGACGGCCCGGTCTTCATCCGGTTCCCGCTCGGCAGCTGGGGTGCGGTGTACCTGGCGGCGGTCGGCATCGCCGCCCGGCTCCTCCTGAAGGGCCGGTCGGGTCAGGTGGGGCCCGCGCACACCAGCCTCGTGCAGGGCTCGCTCGTGCCAATGGGCATGCACTGGTCCCGGGCGGAGCACCCCTCGCCCCCCTTGGCCTACGGAATGCCCAAGGAGGGGCGCGGGTCCCAGGTGACCCTCCTGCAATGCGCCGACGGGACGTGGATCCACCTGATGAAGAACCCTGACTCCTCCCCGCTCATGCAGGCGACCTTCGAGCAGATGGGCCCGGAGCGGATCGCGGCGGCGAACGAGGCCGTCCGGGAGTCGGTGGGGCCGGTCGGCTTGGGCTACCCCGACCTGGGAGCGAATGCCGAGGCCATGCGCACCCGGCCCGGCGCGGAGTGGCTCGCCGATTTCTGGGCGAACGACATCCCGGCCCAGCCGGCCCTGCCCTTCGGCGCCATCTTCGACGACGAGCAGGCGATCGTCAACGGCTACGTCGACCACCTCGACGACCCCGACCTGGGCAGGATAGGGGTGGCGGGGCGGCCGCTCGCGATCACGCCGCCGCAGCGCATGCGGGGTCCGGCCCCCCGGCCGGGGGCACACGACGACGAGGTGGCCGCCGAGTGGACCGACCGTCGCCCCCGACCCGAGCGCTCGGGCCCCGCCAGACGCTGGCCACTGGAGGGGGTGCGGGTGCTCGACCTCGGCAACTACCTGGCCGGGCCCTACGCACCGATGCTCCTGGCCGACCTGGGGGCGGATGTCGTGAAGGTGGAGGCGACCACCGGCGACGCGATGCGCCCGACCGGCTGGGCCTTCGCCGGCTGCCAGCGCGGCAAGCGGGGCGTGGCCCTCGATCTGAAGGCGCCAGAAGCCCGACCCGCTCTCGAAGCCCTGGTGAAGTGGGCCGACGTGGTCCACCACAACCTCAGGATGCCCGCCGCCAAACGGCTGGGGATCGACTACGAGACACTGCGGGTGCTGAACCCGACCCTCGTCTACAGCCACACCAGCTCGTACGGCCCGGAAGGCCCCCGGGCGGATTGGCCGGGGTACGACCAGCTCTTCCAGGCCCAGTGCGGATGGGAGTCCCTGGGGGCCGGTGAGGGCAATCCCCCGACCTGGCACCGCTTCGGGTTCATGGACCACCAGTGCGCGCTGTCCTCGGCACTCGCCACCGTCCTGGCCCTGTACCAGCGGGACCGGACCGGCGAGGGCCAGGCGGTCGCCGCCTCGCTCCTCGGTGCCGGCGTGCTCACCGCGAGCGAGACCTTCGTGCTGCCCGACGGCACCACCCACCCGGTCCCCACGATCGACGCCGAACAGACGGGCACCGGCCCCGGCTATCGCATCGTGCAGGGCGCCGACGGCTGGGTGGCGGTCGCCGCCACGACGGGTGGACAGCTGCGGGGCCTGGCCGAGGTCGCCGGGGTCGACGACCCGGCTCGAGCCGCCGCCGCCCTGAAGGACCGCGGGCTGGCCGAGGTCCTGGCGGCGCTGGGCGAGGCGGGCGTCCCGTCCGAACACGTGCGAACGGACCAGCGGTGGGCGTTCTTCGACAGCCCGGCGAATCGGGCGTCGGGCCTGGCGACCGAGTACACCCATGCCGAGTGGGGGAAGTTCGAGCAGCCGGGCGCGCTCTGGTACCTCGGTGACCTCGACGTCCGCCTACACCTGGCGCCACCCGCGCTCGGCGAGCACACGGAGGCGGTGCTCCGGGAGGTCGGGCTCGACAAGCAGGAGATCCGGGGCCTCGTCCGGAGCGGGGTCGCCGTCGCCCGCTGAGGGGCCAGACCTGCGGGACCAGGGGCTCACGGGCCCCTGGTCCTCGGTGCTCAGGGCCAGGTGGTCAGTCCGACGAGGGGAGCTGCTTCACGCCCTTCAGGGCCAGGGGGCGCCCGTCGACCGCGAGGGTGCCGCTCCCCGCCTTGGTGCACAGCAGCTCGAGACCGAGCTCCTCGTCGGCATAGCGCTTCCCGAGCTGGGCACCCTCGCCCTCGTGTCCCCCTTCGGTCCCCGCGGCGGCGATGTCGCCGAGAAGCTCCCCCGAGCAGGTGAGCTTCACCTCAACGGAGGGAGCGCCGACCACGATGACCTGGGTGGTGCAGGTCGGGCACCCCAATCGAGTTCCAGCCTTCAGCGAGGTCACCCTGCTCCTTTCGTCGTCATCTTCCCGGCACGTCCCTCAGGGTGTCACCACGACCGCGGGGGCCGGAGAGCCGTCACAGATCCTACCAATCGCCGGCCGGCCGGCCGAACACGTCCCGGGGCCGACCGGGCACCGCTGCCCGAGCCCGCCCGCGAGCTGCGCCAGTGCCGCTCCATCCCGGGGCTACACGCTCATCCCGGAGTGGAGCTGCCAACCACCTCCGGGCGAGCGGATCCAGCCGCTCGATGCCCGTGCTCCCCCGTCCACCGGGATGTCCACTCCCGTCACGTAGTCGGCCAGCTTCGAGCAGAGGAAGACCACGACGCTCCCGCACTCCTCCACCACGCCCTCGCGGCCGAGGGGCACGTAGCGCGAGATGCCCTCCTCGTCCGCCGGGAGCCGGGGCGGCAGGACGTCGGGGATGGGACCCGTCCGCAGCCCGTGGTTCCCCGGCGTGGCCGTCTGGTCCGGTGAGATGCAGTTGACCCTGACCGCGTGCTCCGCGAGCTCGACCGCCATCGTCTTGGTGAAGCTGATCATCCCCGCCTTGCAGGCCGCGTACACGGCGAAGGTCGGGGCGGCCCGCGAACCTTCGATGCTCGACACGTTCACGATCGACCCACCCCGTCCGCCCCGGATCATGAGCGGCGCCGCCGCGGACGTCGCGGCCAGCATGCTGACGAGGTTGATGTCGATGTGACGCCGCCAGCTCCTCTCGCTCTGGTCGAGGAACCGCCTCGCGTTCACGCCACCGGCGTTGTTGACCAGGATGTCGAGGCGCCCGAACCGTTCGTCCGCCGCGGCGACGGCGGCGCGCACCTGCTCGGTGTCCATGACGTCGGCGGCCACGGCCAGCGCCTCGCGCCCCTCGGCACGGACCAGCTCGGCGGTGCGCCCGGCCCGCTCCCCGTCGATGTCGACCACCGTGACGTCCGCCCCTGCCCGCGAGAGCTCGATCGAGATACCCCGACCGATGCCGCCGCCGCCGCCGGTCACGACGGCGGCCTGCCCGGTGAGCAGGAGATCCGAGGAGTCCATTTCGACGCTCCGTTCGTTCATGCCGCGGTGAGCGCGGGCGGGGCTCCGATCCCGCCGGGCAGGTTACCGGCCCCGTCACTCGCCCTTCAGCCGAGCTTGGCCAGCACGTCCTCCCCGTAGCGGCGGATGCCGTCGAGCGCCTCGCGTGAGCTCGCGAACGGGACGACGATCACCCTGCCGACCCCGGCCCGGCCGTACGCCTCGAGATCGGCGAGCGTCTGCGCGCTGCCCGCCACCGTCACCTCGAAGGGGCCCTCGCGCCCGACGCGGCGCCGGAGCTCCGCCACGTGCTCGATCCCCCCCGGCAGCTCGCTCAGCGAGTGGTTCATGGGGAGCCAGCCGTCGCCGAGGCGGGCGGCACGGCTCATCGCGGCGGGCGAGTCGCCTCCGACCAGAATGGGCGGTGGGCCGTTCACGGGCTTGGGCTCGAACCCGACCGGCTGGAAGTCGAAGAACTCACCGTGGTGCTCGATCACGTCCTCGGTCCACAGCCGCCGGCAGACGGTGATCGCCTCGTCGACCCTGCGACCGCGGGTCGAGAAGTCGAGGCCGACGGCGTCCCATTCCTCCTTCAGCCAGCTCGCGCCGATGCCCAGCTCCACCCGCCCCCCCGAGATCATGCTGAGGGTGGCCACCGAGCGCGCCGTCACGAACGGGTGGCGCAGGCCGATGTTGTAGACGTTGGTGGCCAGCCGGATGGACGTGGTGGCGCCGGCCACGAGGGCAAGGGCGACGAAGACGTCGTACGCAGGGACCCGGGCGTTGACCGGAGGCTCGTCGTGCCCGGTGTGCGGGCTCCCCGACATCGCGACGGGGAAGACCAGGTGCTCGGGCAACCAGACCGATTCGAAGCCCGCCTCCTCCGCGGCCTTCGCCGCGTCGACCCAGAATTTCGGGTTCACCGCGGACAGCATCAAGCCCACTTTCATCGTCGGTCTCCCCTCCCGGAGCACGTCGGCGGAACGGGCCCGGCCGGGCCCGGGTCCGCCATGATCCGATCCTTACGATTCAGCCCTGCACCGAGATCGCCCGCTCCGGGCAATTCTCCACGCCGATCATCGCCTGGGCGCGCAGCTCCTCGGGTGTCTCGGCAGCCCTGACGAAGCCGTTCCCGTTCTCGTCCGAGTCGAAGACGTCCGGAGCCATCGTGTAGCACCGGCCGTGGCCGGAGCACCGTTCGGTATCGATCGTGATCTTCAATTGGGTACCCCTCGACGCTCGGACGATTCCGGCCCATGCTACGCGCGTCGGTCGCAGGCGGGGCGACCCGGCAGCGGATCGGCTAAGAAACCGGGCCTCACGTCGAACGAGCGATCGGAGGGGCTCCCGTGCCCGCAAGCGAGCCAATCGTGCCGTTTCTCAGCGCCGTGCCCGAGCAGGAGGTCGCCGAGCTCAGGGACCGGGTCGCGTCGGCCCGGTTCCCCAACCAGCTCGCGGGGGCCGGCTGGGAATACGGCACCGAGCTCGGGTGCCTGGCCCGCCTCGCCGAGTACTGGCGGGACGAGTACGACTGGGCGATCCACGAGGCGCGGATCAACCGACTGCAGCAGTTCACGACGACCGTCGACGGCCAGCTCCTCCACTTCGTGCACCATCGGTCCGGGCGCCCGGGGGCGTTCCCGATCGTGCTGCTGCACGGATGGCCGGGATCGATCGTCGAATTCCTCGACCTGGCCGCCCTGCTGGTCGATCCGCCACCGGACCGAGGGGCCGGGACGGAGCCCTTCGACCTGGTGATCCCCAGCCTCCCCGGGTTCGGGTTCTCGGGCCCGACGCTCCGACCCGGCTGGCACCCCCGCCGCATCGCCTCGGCCCTCGTCGACTTGATGGCTCGGCTCGGCTACGACCGCTACGGCGTGCAGGGGGGCGACTGGGGGTCCATCGTGGCCGCCAACATGGCCGACCTCGACCCCGACCACGTGGCCGGCCTGCACGTCAACTTCCTCAGCCTCCCCAGACCCCGGGACGAGACCGGCGACCCCACCCCCGAGGAGGCCGCCCGGCAGGCGGCGACGGCCCGCTGGCAGGCGACCGAGTCGGGGTACTCGGCCATTCAGGGGACCAAGCCCCAGACGGTGGGCTACGCGCTCGAGGACTCCCCGGTGGGCCTGTGCGCGTGGATCGTCGAGAAGTTCCGCTCCTGGAGCGACTGCGGCGGTGACGTCGAGCGGTCCTTCACCAGGGACCAGCTCCTCACCAACGTGTGCCTCTACTGGTTCACCCGCACCGCGGCCTCGTCGGCCCGCATCTACTACGAGATGCGGAACGCGGGGGGCGGGGCCGTCCCGCAGCGGCGCATCGCGGTCCCCACCGGCGTGGCCAACTACCCGGCGGAGGTGGCGAGAACCCCGAGGCGATGGGCCGAGCGCCGTTACAACATCACGTGGTGGAAGGACATGCCCACGGGTGGCCACTTCGCCGCGATGGAGGTCCCGGAGCTGTTCACGGCCGACGTGGCGGGCTTCTTCGCCACCGTCCGCTGAGCGTCCGGCCGGGCTCCCCCGCCGCGCCCGTGGCCCCTTTGGCCACCGCACCGCCTCGATCGGTAGGATGAGCGGGCGCCGGGCACGCCGGTTCGGCCACCGGGCGGGTGGCAGCAGTACCGGGGTGCCGTGGGCCGCTTCCGCCAGGCGATGATTCGCCCGCGGCAGCGCCCTGAGGCCGCCGTCGCCAACAGCGGCGGCAAGATCGCGGACAGAGGAGACAGGCAAGCATGGACACGCTCGAGGACCGGGTGGCGATCATCACCGGAGCCGGAAGGGGCATCGGCAGGGAGCACGCCCTGCTGTTCGCCGCCGAGGGGGCCAAGGTCGTGGTCAACGACCTCGGGGGCGCTCCCGACGGCAGCGGCTCGGACGCCACCCCCGCCCAGCAGGTGGCCGACGAGATCAACGCGGCGGGCGGCCAGGCGGTCGCCAACGCCGACGACATCTCGACGTGGGAGGGTGCCGAGCGCCTGGTGAGCCAGGCGGTCGGCACCTTCGGCGATCTGCACGTCCTCGTCAACAACGCCGGCATCCTCCGAGACCGCATGCTCGTCAACATGTCGGTCGACGAGTGGGACGCCATCATGAAGGTGCATCTTCGTGGGCACTTCTGCCCGACCCGGATCGCAGCGGGCTACTGGCGTGACCAGTCCAAGGCGGGGAAGACCCTGCCGCGGGCCGTCGTCAACACCTCGTCGACGTCGGGCCTGTTCGGCAACGTCGGCCAGACCAACTACGGGACGGCGAAGACCGGCCTCGCGACGTTCTCGATCATCGCCAACTCCGAGCTGTCCCGCTACGGGGTGCGGGTGAACGCCATCGCGCCGGCGGCGGCGACCCGGCTGACCAACATGGCAGGGGCGGAGCCGGGGGACGATACCGGGTGGAGCCCGATGGACCACGCCAACATCTCGCCGTTCGTGGCCTACCTGGCCACCGCCGACTGCCCGATCAACGGTCGTGTCTTCCTCGTTCAGGGCGGCGAGGTCCACCTCTTCCAGCCCTTCGCCATCGTGGACAAGATAGAGAAGGACGGGAAGTGGACCGTCGAGGAGCTCCAGAAGGAGGCTCCCCGGCTGCAGGACGTCGAGTTCCACCTGAACAACCCCTACGCCGGGCTGCTGGGTGGCTCCTGAGTCCCGCCGATGACCGGCGGTGAGCAGCACGCGCTCCCTCCGGTCGACGTGCTCGACATCGCCAAGGTCTCCGACGACCGGTTCGAGGTCGCGCCGACGCGCTACGAGGGCCGCCGCAACCTGTTCGGTGGCCAGGTCGCGGCGCAGGCGCTCCGGGCCGCCGAGCTGACGGTCGACGAGGACCGGTCGGCCCACGCCCTCCACGCCACCTTCGTCCGGTCCGGCCGGATGGACGTGCCGGTGACCCTCCGGGTCGGCCGTGTGAGAGACGGGCGGTCGTTCAGCAGCAGGCAGGTCGACGCCGTTCAGGAGGGCAGGATGATCCTGCAGATGCTGGCGTCGTTCCACGTGCCAGAGGACGGCGAGCGCGCGGGACAGCCCAAGCCCGATGCCCCCGAACCCGAGAGCCTCCCTCCGGGCGCCGCCGACCGCCACCCCGACTACCCCATCGTCGCGCGGATGATCCCCCTCGGACCAACCCCGCGGTCCGGGCCGATGGAGCCGGCAATGCGGTTCTGGGCACGATCGGACCGGGCCTGGCCCGGGGACGACCAGGCCAGCGCGCCCTATCTCGCGTACCTGTCCGACTTCCACATGGGGTCGGCGGTCCTTCACGACCCGCTGGGCCCGTTCCCCCGCGGCATGTCCATGGCGAGCCTCGACCACTCCCTGTGGTTCCACGACCGCGTGTCGCCCAACGAGTGGCTGCTCTTCGACGTGCGCAGGGTGTCCCTCGGCGGCAACCGTGGGCTGGCCCTCGCCACGGTGCACTCGCGCGATGGCCGGCACGTCGCCACGGTGGCCCAGGAGCTTCTCGCCAGACCGGCCCGCCCGGCTCCCTGAAACGGGCGGCCGATCCGACGGGCGGCCGATCGGCCGATCAGCCGATCAGCCGATGCGGGGATCCCCGGGAACGGTGCGATCGGTGAACGTGTAGACCGCCCCGAAGGCGTCCGCCGGGTCGAGGGTGAACGATCGCTCCCCGCGGTCCACCACCCCGATCCCGAGC
>JAKAZC010000412.1 GCA_021826655.1 Actinomycetes bacterium
GGCACCCCCTCGGGAGGTTCGTTCACCACGAAGGCGCCGTAGCAGTCCACGGCCGCGTCCAGCGGGAGCGAGCAGGCCGCAAGGAGCGACTGGCGCCCCCCGGAGCAGTAGCCGATGGTGCCTACCTTGCCGTTGGACTCCGCCAGCGCGCGCAGGTGCTCGATGGCGCCCCGAACGTCACCCACCAGCTGCTCGTCCGGAACGCCGCCCTTCTCCCGAGCGACGCCGGCCGCCTCGGCGGGATCTCGGCCGATGCCCTCCCGGCTGTAGAGGTTCGGGCAGAGGGCCAGATATCCGTGGTCGGCGAACCGACGGGTGATCTCCTTGGTCTCCTCGTCGTAACCGGGCATGTGGTGGATGACGACCACCCCGCCGCCGGCCGCTACCTCGAGGGGTCGGGCAAAGTAGGCCTCCAGCTCGTCACCGCCGTTGCCGGTGATACGGATCGTCTCTGCTCGGATGGCGTCGCTGGCCATTGGTACCTCTCTCTGTGTCGTGTCTCTGTGTCGTGTCCTGCATTGGATCGGTCTGCGCCGGCCGGTTCGGGTTCGGCCACGGCGGCGTCTCCGCGGAGACACGCGCTGCGCCCGCCTCCTGGATGAGCCCCGGCGTCGTCAGTGGTGGATCGCCTTGGTCACCAGGTACTCCTCGAGACCGTAGCGGCCGCGCTCGCGGCCGAAGCCCGAACGCTCGAGGCTGCCGAACGGTGCCTGGGAATTGAACGCGGCGCCGTTGACGTCCACCTGGCCCGTCCGGAGGCGGCGCGCCACCCGCTCCGCCCACCGGGTGTCCGCGGCCCCGACGGCGCCACAGAGCCCGTGCTCAAGGTGCCGCGCACATCCATGCCTGTCTCCTCTGGGGATCGGGCCGAGTCGGCTTCCGGCATGACCGGATCGACTGTAGGCGCCTGGGCTCCAGAACGAACGTTTGTCGGAGATTGGGCGTCGTGGCCGTCCGGCGGGAAGCGCGGGTGCTAAAAGAATGCAGAGATGCGGACGTGCAGACGGACGGTGGCGATGCTGGTCCTGGCGCTGGCGGGCGTGGCAGGGCTCCTCGTCGCTGGAGGTGGTGGACCGCCCGCCGGCGCGGCGCCTGCACGCCGGGCGGCGCCGCGGGCCTCGCTCTCCTGCAGGGCAGGCACGGGCACAGGCGCGCCCGGTGTCACCTCCAAGACCATCAAGGTGGCCGCCATCTCCACCCTCTCGGGGATCCTCGCCGCCGACTTCGGCTCTCTCGTGCCCGGCGTCAAGGCGTACTTCGACATGGTGAACGCCCACGGCGGGGTTGACGGGCGCACGATGCAGCTGGCGTACAACCTCGACGACGCCGGTCTCTCCAGTCAGTTCCAGGCCGACACGCACACGGCAATCGACCAGGACCGCGCCTTCGCCGTGGCCGCGTCGTCGTACTGGTTCACGCCTACCTACTTCGCCCAGACGTGCACGCCCACCTACGGGTACAACGTGAACGGCAACTGGGCGGGACCGCCGAACCTGTTCGCAGCCGGCGGTTCCGTCCTCTCGCTGAAGACGATCGCCCCCGCCGTCGCGTACCTCATCGACAGGACCAGATCGACCTCGGTGGCCATCTTGGCCTACAACGTGTCCACGTCGTCCGACCTCTGCCGGGCCACGGGCACGCTCCTACGAAGGGCCGGGTACCACGTGAGCTTCACAGACCTGAAGCTGACACCGATCGATGCCAACGTCACCCCCGACGTCCAGCGCATGCAGCAGGCCGGCGCCAACTTCGTGCTCTCCTGCATGACAGTCACAGGCAACGTGGCCCTGGCCCGGGCCGTCCAGCAGTACGGGCTGAAGGTGCACCAGCTGTGGTTCGACGGCGCCGACGCCACGGTGGTGAAGAAGTACAAGAGCCTGCTGCAAGGCGTCTACTTCAACGTCCAGAACGTCCCGGAGTCGGCGGCCACGGTGTTCCCGGGCGTCTACAAGGGCCTCGCCACCTATTTGCAGGCCATGAACCGCTACGCCCCGGGGTACGCCGGCAACGCCCTGGCGCTGGACGGCTGGGAGTCCGCCGCGCTGATGGTGGCCGGCATCAGGGCGGCCGGCCACCATCTGACCCAAGCGGGTGTGGTGGCGGCCACCAACAAGCTGACGGACTTCAGCGCCGGGGGGCTCCAGGACCCCGTGGACTGGGCAACGGCGCACACCCAGCCGACAAGGGTCTCCTGCAGCGCGTTCGAGCAGGTGAAGGGGACCCGAGCCGTCCCGGTTCTCGGGCACGGCAAGCAGGTGTTCCTGTGTTTTGCCGCCGCCACTGTGCGCCATCCCGAGCCCGTGGCCGCGCCCAAGGGCCTGCCCGGCCCGACCGGCTGAGCGACCCGGCCCCCGGCCGTGGAGCAGCTGATCGGGTTCGCCGTTCCCGGCCTGCCGTACGGGTGCGCGTACGCGGTATTTGCCGTGGGACTGTGCCTGACCTACCAGACGACCGGGGTGTTCAACTTCGGCTACGGAGCGCAGGCGTACGCGTCGGCATTCGTGTTCGGCTGGCTCGTCCAGTACAAGGCCTGGCCGGTGTGGGCCGCCTTCGTGGCGGCGGTGGTCGTGCTCGGT
>JAKAZC010000413.1 GCA_021826655.1 Actinomycetes bacterium
GCCGGTGCCCCGGGTCTCGGTCATGAACTCGGTGCGGAACCCGACGAGTCCCCGCGCCGGGATCCGGTAGTCCATCCGGACCCAGCCTGTGCCGTGGTTGACCATCTCGACCAGGGTGCCCTTGCGGAGGGCCATGAGCTGGGTGACCACGCCGAGGTAGTCGTCGGGGACGTCGATGGCCACCCGCTCCATCGGTTCGTGCAGTGTGCCGTCGATCTCCCGGGTGACCACCTGGGGCTTGCCCACGGTGAGCTCGAAGCCCTCCCGGCGCATGGTCTCGACCAGCACGGCGAGCTGGAGCTCGCCCCGGCCCTGGACCTCCCAGGTGTCCGGCCGCTCGGTCGGGTTCACCCGGAGGGACACGTTGCCGATCAGCTCGGTCTCGAGCCGGCCCAGCACCTGGCGGGCGGTCAGCTTCTTGCCGTCGGCACCGGCGAGCGGCGAGGTGTTGATCCCTATGGTCATGGCCAGGCTGGGTTCGTCGACGGTGATGACCGGCAGCGCGTGGGGCTCCTCGGGGTCGGCCAGCGTCTCGCCGATGGTGATCTCCGCCATGCCGGCCACCGCCGCGATCTCACCCGGGCCGGCCGAGTCGCACTCGACCCGGTCGAGGGCGTCGGTGATGAACAGCTCGGTGATCTTCGTCCGCTCGATGGTGCCGTCGAGCTTGCACCAGGCCACGGTGGCGCCCTTGGTGAGCGTCCCGTTGTGGACGCGGCAGATGGCCAGCCGACCGAGGTAGGGGGAGGCGTCCAGGTTCGAGACGATGGCCTGGAGCGGCGCGCCCTCGGTGAAGTGCGGGGCCGGGATGCGGTCGAGGATGGCCTGGAACAGCGGCTCCAGGTCGGTGCCCTCGACGCCCTGCTCGGTGGCGGCCCACCCGGCACGCGCGTTCGAGTAGAGGATCGGGAAGTCGATCTGGTCCTCGTCGGCGTCGAGGTCGAGGAACAGCTCCTCCACCTCGTGGACGACCTCGTCGATGCGGGCGTCGGGGCGGTCCACCTTGTTGACGACGAGGACCACCGGCAGGCGGGCCTCGAGTGCCTTTCGGAGCACGAACCGGGTCTGGGGGAGGGGACCCTCGGAGGCGTCGACGAGCAGGAGGACGCCGTCGACCATGGTCAGGCCCCGTTCGACCTCGCCGCCGAAGTCGGCGTGCCCCGGGGTGTCGATGATGTTGATCTTCACCCCGCCGTGCAGGACCGCGGTGTTCTTGGCGAGGATGGTGATGCCCTTCTCCCGCTCGAGGTCGCCCGAGTCCATCACCCGCTCGTTCACCGACTGGTTGTCACGGAACGCCCCGGACTGCCAGAGCATGGCGTCCACCAGGGTGGTCTTCCCGTGGTCGACGTGGGCCACGATGGCCACGTTGCGGATGTCGTCACGGGTCTGGGTCGGCATGATGGGCCAAGGCTAGTGGCACCGTGTCGTGGCGCTGACCGGCCCAGGACGCCGCGTCGGTGCGCCCACCCCGTGGCGGCGGCGTCGGGTCAGGGCGTGGCTGCGGCCGAGGCGGCCGAGCTCGGGCCGGGGCCGACGCCGTTGGCGGCGGTGACCGTGAACCGGTAGGCGGTGCCGCTGGTCAGCCCGGTGACCGTGCAACTGTCGGTGCCGGAGGCACACGTCAGGCCGCCCGGGGCCGCGGTGACGGTGGAGCCGGTCACGGTGGAGCCTCCGTCCACCGTCGGTGCCGTCCACGTGACGATGGACTGGGAGCCCCCACCGGACGTCCCGGTCACGCCGGTCGGCGCCCCCGGGGTGCCGGCGGTGAGCGGCACGGTCGTCGCCGAGGCCGGCCCGGTGCCCGCCGCGTTGACGGCGGACACGGTGAACGTGTACGTGGTCCCCTTGGCCAGACCGGTGAAGGTGCAGCCCGTCGAGCTTGCGGTCAGCGAGGTGGAGCAGGCGGCCGGGGTGGCGAGGGCGGGGCTGGAGGTCACCGTGTAGCCGCTGACGGCCGATCCGCCGTCGTCGCTGTTCGCCACCCACGAGAGGGCGGCCGTGGTGGAGGACGTCGTGGCCGAGGCCGTCACGCCGGTCGGCGCCCCCGGGGTGCCGGCGGTGAGCGGCACGGTCGTCGCCGAGGACGGCCCGGTGCCGATGGCGTTGGTCGCGGTGACGGTGAACGTATAGGCGGTCCCCGGGGCCAGACCGGAGAAGGTGCAGCCGGTCGAGGTTCCGGTCAGCGAGGTGGAGCAGGCGGCCGGGGTGGCGAGGGCGGGGCTGGCGGTCACCGTGTAGCCGCTCAGCGCCGCGCCGCCGTCGCTTCCCGGAGCCGCCCAGGCGACGGCGGCCGATGTCGGCGACTGGGTGGCAGTCGCCGTCACGTCGACCGGCGAATCCGGCAGGGTGGCCGGGATCGCCGGGGCCGAGGGTGCCGAAGTGGTCCCGGTCCCGGCACTGTTGCTGGCGGTCACCGCGAACGTGTACGGGGTGCCATTGGTGAGGCCGGTCACCGTGCAGTCGGTGGCCGCGCTGGTGCAGGTGAGGCCACCGGGTGACGAGGTGACGGTGTACCCGCTGATGGCGGCCCCACCGTCGGAGGCCGGAGCGCTCCAGGACACCAC
>JAKAZC010000414.1 GCA_021826655.1 Actinomycetes bacterium
CTCGGGAACAGGGACGACGACCAGAACCCCGTGCCCACGGCCATGAGGAGGAAGAGGGCGGTCAGCCACGGGAGCGACTGGCCGAGGAACAGGCCGACGGCGTCGGCCAGCGACACCGGCTCGGGCACCGCCCCGCTCGAGACCCGGGGTGGGTGGACGACGCCCACGTCCTCCAAGCTGGCGTGGAGGTGCCGGGCCAGGTCGAACAGGTCCTCGTAGCCCCGCGCTCGCGCCGTGGCGTCGGTGTGCCCGAGGGTCTCGAGGACGACGGCCACCTCGAAGGCGTTCTGGGGCTCGGCGGTGTGTGCCAGCACGGTCCGGGCCTCGACCTGGAGGTCGTCGTCGAACCGGAGGATCTGGCTGTCAAAGGACGCCGGCATCGAGCTCCCGGTACAGGTCGTCGTAGGCACCGAGGAAACGCTGCTCGTCGAAGTGCTCGACCGCTCGCCGGCGGAGGCGGTCACCGAGGCGGTCGCGCTCGTGGCGAGGCTGTCGAAGCTGCTGCAGCACGGCCCCGGCCAAGGAGGCGGCGTTCTGGGGCTCCGCCAGGAGCGACCGGTCCTCGAGGGCCTCGGCCACCCCGCCCACGTCGGTTGCCACGACCGGTCGGGCGCACATCATCGCCTCGATGACCGTGTAGGGGAACCCCTCGGACATGGAGCTCAGCACCACGACGTCGGCTCGCCGGTAGGCGGCGGAAGGGTCGGCGATCGGGCCCTCGAACACGACCACGCCCTCGAGCCCCGCCGCCGCCACGGCCTGCCGGCACCGAGCGGCGTAGAGCGGATCGGTGTCGGGGCCGTATAGGCGGCAGACGAGGTCGGGCACCGACCTGGCGACGATCGCCACCGCCCTGATGAGGGTGAGCAGGTCCTTCAGGGGTTGGATGCGACCGACCCAAACCAGCGTGGGCCGCTCCTCGTCGGCGGCCGAAGGCGAGAACCGGGAGGGGTCCACCCCGTTGTAGACGACCCGCACCTTCGAGGGGTCGAGCCCCAGCTCCTTCTCCCACCGGACGTTGTAGTGGCACACCGGGGCGACTCGGTCGGCGACGTGGTACGCGGCCTGGGCGATGGCCCGGTACAGGTTGGAGAACATGACCTTCTCGAGGGTGGAGACGTCCCGCTGGACCAGCTCCAGGATGCGCTCTCGCAGGTAGATCCCGTG
The DNA here is from genome assembly GCA_021826655.1 of Actinomycetes bacterium. The sequence continues at coordinate 1,168 of JAKAZC010000414.1, forward strand.
CTCGGTCAGGAGCAACGGGATGCCAAGTCGCAGCTTGGCGCCGACGGCCGGCAAGGCACAGAAGGCCGAGGCCGAGGCGTGGACCACGTCCACCTCGGGGATGGGCACGGCCAGCGGAAGGAGGTAGCGGTAGAGGGACCGAGCCAGGTCGATGGCCTCGCCGAACGTCGAGTGCCGGTAAAGGGGATTGGCCAGCATCCGCTCATGGAGCAGGACCCACACCCGCTCGTCCTGCATGGCCCGGCGCAGGTCGTCCCGCGTGGCGAATTCGGCCAGGCCGGCCAGGACCTCCGCCACCTGTCCGGGATCGTTGTCGGCCACGAGGATCTGATCGAGGAGGAGCTCGAAGGGCGGGAGGAACCTGGCACCGACGGCCGCGGCCGTGGTCCGCCGTCGCCGCCGGAGGCCCCGGCGCTGGGGGACGTACTCCTCCACGAGCTCGAGGCCCCACAGGGGCACGGGGAGCACGGCCGCGTTCGGGGGGAGGGGGTAGGCCGGCGGCCCCGGGGGGTTGGCGACCACCGCGGCGACGGCGAACTCGTGGTGCGCCAGCCCGTGCATCAGCGAGAGGGCCCACGTCGACACGCCACCCCCGGCGTAGGGGAAGGTGCCCTCGGTGGTGAGGAGGATCCTCACCTCACCCGAGGTCGCCGAGCGCCTCGGCGCCCGACCGGGCACGGGCGATGCACGATTCGGCCAGCGTCAGGTTGCCGGCCTGGAGGAAGCACTTGGCCGCCGTGACGAAGGCCTGGACCTTGCCCCGGGCCGAGGTGTGCGGGTCCTCGGCGACGAAGAGGTAGTGCTTCCCCGACAGGCGAAGCAGCTTGTTGGCGTAGTCCCGGCGCCCGATGAGCCCCGCCTCCCGAGATGCCGACCGGTAGGCGATGGCCGCCCGCTGGCTGATGCGGCTCTCCTCGGCCTCCCTGGCCTCCTCTTCGAACAGCTCCAGGGCCAGGGCGTGGTTCCCTTCCCGGGCCGCCGACGCCCCGAGCTCCCACCGGTCCCGCGGGCGGTGGGACGCCGCCTGTCCGAAGGCCTCGACGGCGTCGGCCGAGCCGATGGTCCCGGGATCCGGCGCCTCCGTGGCCGTCCGGTAGACGCGCACGACGTCGTCCCCCCATCCCGGGCTCGAGTACTGGATGACGGTCGACCCGAACTGCACCGTCGCCGGGCTCCCCACCTCCTCGCCCAGTGACTCGGCCAGTCCTCGGAGCAGCACCTCGATGGCCCGGACGAACGGGTCGAGGATCTCGGTCGCCGCGTTCCCCTGTTCGACGCCGACCAGCTGGACCGGTCGGCCCCCGCTCTGTTCGGGGGACGGGGACGCCTGCGACGAGGCGCGGGTCGTGGATCGGGAGCGGGGACCGCCGTCCGAGTGCGTGAGACAGCACGAGGAC
>JAKAZC010000415.1 GCA_021826655.1 Actinomycetes bacterium
CGTCCTGATCCGGCGGCTCGCCTCGGCGGGGACATCGTCGAAGAGCTCGTGCAGGGTCTTCTGCGTGTGGCCGAAGGTGCCTTCGAGGTGGGGGTAGTCCGAGCCCCACATCACGTTGTGGTAGCCCATGTGCAGGTACGCCTGCACGGCACTGACCTCGTGCTGGAACGAGCAGTAGACCTGCTCGAAGAGGATCTCCTTGGGCGAACGCGAGAGGATCGGGCGCACGAACATGGCGTGCTGGCGGTAGCCCTCCTCCATCCGGTCGCCCAGGAACGGCACCCAGCTGGCACCACCCTCCGAGATGAGCACCCTGAGCCCGGGGTGGCGGTCGAGCGCCCCCGAAGCCACCATCAGCATCGCTGCCCGCTGCCCGCTGTACGTGGAGTTGGTGTGGTTGAGGACGGCTCCCCCGGGCCCCCGGTACATCGAGTACTCGCCGGGATCCCCGCCGATGTGGAAGGCGGCCACCATGCCGAGGTCCTCGAGCGCAGCCCACAGTGGCTCCCACTCGTCGCTGTTGAGGAGGGGGATGGTGGACGTGCACGTGGCGGAGTTGGGGTTGGCCGGTGTGGGCATCGACACGGCGTACAGGCCGAGCTCGCGGGCGCGGGTGGCGCACTCGACCGCGTCGTCGACATGCAGAAGGGGGATGGAGGCCACCGCCACGAGCCGGTCCGGGGCGATCCCCTGCATCTCCGACACCTTCCACTCGTTCTCGGCCTCGGAGGCGGCCCGGAGCAGGCCCCCGGTCCCTGATGGACTGCTCCCAGAGCCCGAGCGAGGAGTAGACGACCTCACCCCAGATGCCTTCCTGGTTGAGGTCGGCCAACCGGGCCCGCAGGTCGCGGGCCCCCGGCGGCCGGCTGCTGAGCTCGGCCATCGACATCCCGTTCACCGTCTTGGTGGCGATCTTCGGCAACTCGCGGCGGAACGACTCACCGTCGACGTGCACGACCTCGAACGACCCGTCCTCCGACTTCTTGCTCCACGGCATGCGGCTCGCGAGCTCCGGCGGCAGGATCTCGTTCCAGAGCCCTTCGGGCTCGATGAAGTGCGAGTCCCCCGAGTGAGCCCAGGTCTTCCCCTCGGTCACGTGTCCCCTCCTCGTCTCGGGCGGCAGGCCGGCCGGGAGGTTCGACCCCGGCCCACCCCCTCTTCCAAAAGGCTATTTTTTTACCATAGCCCACCCGTCTCAGCGTCCGAACGCGAAGTCCTCGACGAGCGCCACCAGCTGCAGCGGCCGGTCGCTCTGCACGGCGTGCCCGGCGCCGTCGACGACCTCGTACCGGACCGACGGGAGGCGGCGCCGGAACTCGGCGACGTCGCCGTCGGTCACGTACTTCGAATTGCCGCCGCGGACGAGCATGGTGGGGACGGTGATGGCGCTGACGTCGTCCCAGAGGGGTACGAAGTCCGACCAGTCGTCCACACCGTCCGGACGGGGACGGAACAGGTCGTAGCGCCATGCCCAGAGCCCGTCCGCCCTGCGGTAGGCATTGTGGCGCACGCCACGGCGGACGCCCGACGCGGCCCGGTAGGGGCTCAGCGCGACGGCGGCGTCGGCCATGGCCTCGAACGACTCGTACGTGGGCGGCCCGCCGATCAGCGCCACCGATCCGCGCTCCTGGGTGGTCATCGGCCGGCTCGGGTCGTTGACCTGTGGGGTGACGTCCACGATCACCACGCGCCGGCAGAGGTCCGGCCGCTTCGCCGCGAGGTGCGTGGCGGTGGCCCCGCCGAGCGACATGCCGACGACGACCGCCGCGCCGGGCGCCACCTGCCCGATGGCGGTCTCGAGCGCCTCGACATTGCGCCAGGGGCCGTAGTTCCCGTCCTCCCGCCGGTAGGAGCGGCCGTGGCCGGGGAGGTCGAAGGCGATCGCCGGCCGGCCCAGGGCGAGGAGCACGCTGTCCCAGGTGTGAGCGTTCTGCCCTCCGCCGTGAAGCAACACGGCCTCGGGCTCGCCCGATCCCCACCGGATGAAGCTCAGCTGCCGGCCCGGCTCCACCTCCACGGAGCCCCGGCCGACCTCGGGGCGGCCGGGATAGGGCAGCCCCCACTCCTGTGCGTTCTCGTGCAGGAGGCCGAACTCGTCGTACTCGTCCTCTTCGAGCGTGTCCTCCACCGTGGTCATCCCCGCTCCCCTCGTGCTCGATCCGGCTCCCCCACCTCATCACAGCGCCATCGCGGTCGCAACGGTGCACCCGTCGGTCGCCGCGGGGAATTACTCCGCTCATATGCCCACCTCGGGGGTTTCTTACGAAGGACCTCTTCAATGGGTCGGGTAGACGGAACGGCCCGGTGACCAGCCCGGGAAGCGGGGCAACCCGCCCGCGAGAGAGGGAAGGCCGATGAGCGACGACCAGATGAGCGAGCACGACAGGGTCGGCGACAACGGGGCCGGCGGGAGCCCGGGCGGGAACCCGGGCGGGAACCCGGGCGGGAGCCCGGGCGGCAGCCCCGGCGTGGACGGCCCGCTGATCCCCGCCGCGGGATCGGCATCGCCCCTACCCGAGACAGCCTCGACGGAGGCGGTGATCCCCGCCGGACCGGTGTC
>JAKAZC010000416.1 GCA_021826655.1 Actinomycetes bacterium
CTGCCCGACGTTCAGCGAGCTCACGGACGGAGCGGGCGCGAGCGGGTTGGTGATCACGCCGATGGTGCTCGTCGCTGTTGCAGTGAGTGCGCTCGCGCCGTCGGGGGCGATCGACGTGCCGACCGCATCCGATCCGGGAAGCCCGGACACGGTGTTCACGCCGGTCGCCTTGGCCGTCATCGAGTTGACGGGTCCCGCCACGTCGAGCGAGGTAGCGGACGTCGGCACGAGAGCGGCCGACGGGAACGTCCCGCCGGACACCTTCGGCGTGATCGGCCCCGCCGGGACGATGTGGGGCGCCTGCTGCGACGAGCCGTTCGGGTTGTTCTGATCGCCGGCAGCTCCCGCGGTCCCCGCGGCAACGAGCGCGAGCGCCGCTCCCAGCGTGACCGCTCCGAACGACATCCGGGTCGAAGGTCTCATCCGAGCCCCCTTCCGACGCGGCACGCCGCGCCCGTGTCCACCGTGATCTGAAGCTGCTGCGGTCACGCTATCCGGATCCGCCCCGCCGTGCTCGGATCGCCTCGCCGCGCTGGTGCACGCCCCGGGGGCGAGGCACGCCCGGGCGCCCCGGAGATCAGGCGCCGATCGCGTGGACGCCGCCGTCGACGTGGAGCATCTCGCCGGTGGTCATGGGGAACCAGTCGGAGAGGAGGGCCACCGCGGCCTTGGCCACCGCGCCGGCGTCCCGGACGTCCCAGCCGAGCGGCGCCCGGTCGGCCCACGTCTCCTCGAACCGGTCGAACCCCGGGATGCTCTTCGCCGCCATGGTGCGGACCGGTCCCGCGGCGACGAGGTTGACCCGGATCCCCTTGGGGCCGAGGTCGCGGGCGAGATAGCGGGTCAGTGACTCGAGTGCCGCCTTCGCGACGCCCATCCAGTCGTACAGGGGCCACGCCACGGTCGCGTCGAAGTCGAGGCCCACCACCGAGGCGCCGCCGTCGGCGCCGGCGACCTGCAGCAGGGGGGCGAAGTGCTCCACCAGGGCCTTCAGCGAGTAGGCGGAGATCTGCAGGGCCACCGACACGTCGTCCCAGCCGGCGGGGAGCATCCCGTTGCCCAGGCAGTCGGGCGGCGCGTACCCGATGGCGTGGAGGAGCCCGTCCAGCCGTCCCCACCGTGCCGCCAGCTCGTCGGCGGCGGCCCGGATCTGGCCGGGATCGGTGACGTCGATCTCCAGCACGTCGGGTTGGTTCGCCAGCTTGCGGGCCGTCCGGCGGGTGAGGGAGAGCCCCCGCCCCGCACCGGACAGGACGATCTCGGCCCCCTCGTCCTGGGCCAGCCGGGCCACGGCGAAGCCGAGGGAGGCGTCGTTGAGGACGCCGGTGACCAGGAGTCGCTTGCCTTGCAGGATGCCCATGGGCGGAGGCTAGATGATCGCCCCGCCGGCCCGGGGAACCGAGTGCCCCGGCGCGCTGTGGAAAAGTAAGGCGGTGCACATCGGGATTCTCGGAGGGACAGGGCCGGCCGGCCGCGGGCTGGCGACCCGCCTGGCGGCGGCGGGGATGACGGTGACCCTCGGGTCCCGCGACGCGGCCCGGGCGGAGGATGTGGCCCGCGAGGTGGTGGCGGGCTGGCCCGACCGGCGGCTCGACGTCCGCGGCGCCGACAACGCGGCAGCCGCCGGGGCCGAGGTCGTCGTGGTGGCGACCCCCTGGGACAGCGCCGTGCCGACGCTGCGCCCGCTGGCCGCGGCGTTGGAGGGAAAGGTCGTGATCTCCATGGTGAACGCCCTGGTAAAGGAGGGCCGCGAGATGGTGGCGCTGGTGCCGCCCCGGGGTTCGATGGCCGCCGCCGTGCAGGCCGCGCTCCCCGGCTCCCTCGTCGCCGCGGCCCTCCACCACCTGCCGGCCGCCGACATGGTCGACCTGGCGTCGGGGTTGGAGGCGGACGTGCTGGTGTGCTCGGACCATCCCCGGGGCACCGAGGAGACCCTCGCGCTGGTCGGGGCCATCGACGGCCTGCGTCCCCTGGACGCCGGCAGCCTCAACCAGGCGGCGGCGATCGAGGCCTTCACCGCCGTGTGCATCACCCTCAACATCCGACACCGGGCCCACAGCACCCTGCGGCTCTCGGGTATCTGATGCGGCTCTTCGACACGGCGCAGCAGCGGATCGTCCCCTTCGAGCCGGACCATCTCGTGACCCTGTACAGCTGCGGGATCACGCCCTACGACAGCGCCCACCTCGGCCACGCCGCCGTCTACCTGACCTTCGACGTGCTGCAGCGGCGCCTGCGCGACCTGGGCCACGAGACCCGGTGCGTGCGCAACGTCACCGACGTCGACGACGACATCCTGCGCAAGGCGCGGGAGCTGGGGGTGCACTATCTGGACCTCGCGGCCGAGGAGATGGCCCGGTTCGACGCCGACATGGGTTCCCTCGGCCTCCTGCCCGTGTGGTCCGAGCCGCGGGCGACGTCGGCCATCTCCGACATCCTGTCCCTCGTCGGCACCGCCCTCGAGCGGGGCAACGCCTACCGTTCCGGCGGGGCCGTGTACTTCGACACGTCGAGCTTCCCCCGCTTCGGGGCGGTCAGCGGGTTCGACCGGGCGGAG
>JAKAZC010000039.1 GCA_021826655.1 Actinomycetes bacterium
CCAGCCGGCCATCGAGAACGACTTGGTCAGGGTGTACAGCTCGACGCAGCAGTCCTTCGCCCCCGGGACCTGCAGGATGGACGGTGGCGTGTAGCCGTCGAAGGCGATGTCGGCATAGGCGAAGTCGTGGACCAGGACGATGTCGCGCTCCTTGGCGAACTCGACGATGCGGGTCATCCATGCCAGGTCGACGCACTCGGTGGTCGGGTTGTGGGGGAAGGAGAGCACCACCACCCGTGGCTTCGGCCATGCCGACTCCCAGGCCTCCATGAGGTTCTCGAAGAATGCGGCACCGCCCTCGACGGTGTCGACGGTGTCGCCCAGCGGCGTGTCGAGGCGCACGTGCCGGATGTCGGCTCCGGCGAACAGCGGGGCGTAGATGTGGATCGGGTAGGACGGCGACGGCACCAGGGCGGTGTCACCCGGTCCGACCAGGACCCACATCAGGTGGGAGAGGCCCTCCTTCGCACCGATGGTTGTCACCACCTCGGTGTCGGGGTCGAGCTCGACGTCGAACTTGCGCAGGTAGAGGTCGCAGATGGCCTGGCGGATCTTCGGGATGCCCCGGCTCGCCGAGTACCGGTGGTTCCGTGGGTTGCGGGCGGCCTCGGCGAGCTTCTCCACGGCCACGTCCGGCGACGGCAGGTCGGGATTGCCGAATCCCATGTCGATGACGTCCCTGCCGTCGTGGCGGGCAGCGGCCTTCAGGTCGTTGATCGTGGCGAAGACGTACGGCGGCAGCCCGTGTATGCGGCGGAAATCCATGCCCCAGGTTACCGCCGGGCCGACGTGCCGCCGACCGCGCGCGTCGTCGCCCGGCCACGGGGAAGCGGCACCCGCTCCCTACCGGAGCGCGGAGACGGCCTCGGCCACGACCTCGAGCGACTCCGGCCAGGCACAGACCGCCCACGTGGCCCCGGCGTCGGCCACCGCGCCGAGTGTGGCCACCGCCTCCCCGACCGTGTCGCCGACGGGCCCGCCCCAGGTCACCTCGACCCCCTGGGCGACCAGGTCCGCCACCGGGCCGGCGTCCACCTGCCACACGTTGACGGCGGCCCCCGTGGCACGGGCCAGCGACACCATCTCGGGTCGCCCGCCGCCCACCCACACCGGCACGCCGGCCCCGGCCACCGCCGTGGCCACCGCGGCCAGGCGCTCGCGCCGGACGCCGGCCGTCTCGAACGGGATACCGTAGGACTCGTTCTCCTCGCGGCTGAGCCGGTCGCCGGTCCCGATCCCGGCGACCAACCGGCCTCCGCTGAGCGCGTGGATGCCGCACAGCACCTCGACCAGGACCTCGTCGGGGAGCAGGCCGATCCTGGCGACCAGCGTCCCGAGGGCGATGGTCGAGGTCGACGCCACCAGTGCGCCCAGCAGGGGACCCGACGACAGCGCCGGACGGCCGGGCTGACCCATGGGCCACAGGTGGTCGAAGCAGAAGACGCCGTCGATGCCGAGTTCCTCGGCCTGCCGGGCTGCGGTCAGTGCGGCATCGGAGTCGTCGCGGAACTGCGGGAGGGTGATGCCGACCTTCATACCCGTACCACGCAGCCGGTCCGCACCACCGTGAGGGGGCCGACGCCCCCGGGGGTCATGACGCCGACTCGACGCGCGCCTTCAGGTCCCGCAGGGCGATCGACATGATGCGGCTCTGGGCTCGCATCTTGATGAAGCCAGGCAGCGGAACCTTCATCTCCACCTCGAGGTGGTAGGTGACCTCGGTGCCACCGTCGGAGGTGGGCTCGAACACGTAACGGCCGTCGAGCTTGTTGGTGATGTCGCCTTCGGTCTGGACCCACGCGAGCACCCCGGGCGCCCCGGCGTAGTCGTAGACGAGGGTGTAGCTGGTGCTCCGGCCGAAGGCGGCGGCCCGGAAGGTGACGACACTCGGACGGCCCTCTGCATCGCGCTCGTCGATGGTCACCGACTTGATGTCGGCCGCCCACGACGGGTAGCTGGCGAGATCGGCACTGACCTCGAAGCAGCGCGCCGGACTGGCCGACACCACCATCCTCTCGGTGGCTTGTTCCGCCACGATCGGACCTCCTCCTCGAATCGTCGGTTACTGCCTGGACGGGACTCAGCTTCGCGTGTCGCCGAGCGACGCGGCCAGCCTAGGGGCGAGCAGGTCGTAGTCGAAGGATGCCTCGGCCCGCCGTCGTGCGGCCTCCCCCATCGCCCGTGACCGACCCCGGTCGTCGAGGAGTCCGCCGATGACCCGGGCGACGTCGCCGGCCTCGGTGGGGCGACGGACGATCATGCCGGTCGCGCCGTCCTCGACAGCCTCGCCCGCGCCGCCCGACCCGCCCGCCACCTGGGGGATCCCTGCCGCCGCCGCCTCCAGGAACACGATCCCGAACCCCTCCTGCTCGAGACCCAGCCACCGGTTGCGGCACAGCATGGCGAACACGTCGGCCGCACCCACCAGACGGGGAAGGTCCGCGTCGGACACCCCGCCGAGCAGCCGGACCGGAGCTCCGGTCTCCGCCACCCGGCCGGCGAGGCGCTCGGCGTCCCTGCCCCGGCCGGCGATGGCGACGGTGAGGTCCGGGAACCGGGAACCCAGCAGGGCGGCCGCGTCGATGAGGACGTCCATCCCCTTGCGGGGCACCAGTCGGCTCACGCTCGCCACCAGGGGACCGTCGGCGGGCAGTCCCAGGTCGGCGCGGGACCGGGCCCGTTCCGCGGCATCGAGCGGGTGGAACCGCTCGAGGTCGACCCCGGGAGGGATCTCGACGACAGGGGGCATCCCCCGGCCACGTACCGCACGACGAGCCTCGGCGGCCGGGTAGCCCCCGGCCGAGACCACCAGGGTGGCGCCGCGCACCACGTGGGCAAGCAACGACCGGCTGAGGGGCAGACGCCCGGGGATCGCCACCTCCGCCCCGTGGAGCAGCACGGCGTAGGGCATCCCGAGACGGGGGCCCACCAGGCCGAGCGGGAAGGCGGGGTCGAGCACGACCAGATCGGCTCCGGCCCGATCGGCCGCATCCCGAATACGCCGGACGAGCTGCGGGGTGGGCCCGAGCACCCGGGACGCCACCCGCTCGATCCGGATGCCCCGTGTCGACTGTTCGGCGTCGAAGGCGGCCGCACCCGGGTCGGAGGTGGCCGTCAGGACGGCGAAGGTGGAGGGGTCCAACCGCCGCCACAGCTCCCACAGGTAGGCCTGGATGCCGCCAACCTTGGGTGGGAAGTCGTTGGTGACCAGCAGGTGGGTCACGTGACCGGCCCCGCCAGGTCGACGAGCCCGAGTCGCGCGCATGCCCAGCGGGCGTGCTCGGCCAGCAGGGCATCGTCGGATCCGGCCCAGCGGGCGAGGGCCGACGCCGTCGCCCGGTCCCGGCCGTCGCCCACGTTGCCCAGCACCACCAGGGCGTTTCGTCGGAGATAGCGGGGATCGCGGTCGGCCAGGTACCACCGACCGTTGGTGGCGAGCAGTTCCTCGTCGTCGGCACCGAGGAGCGCCAGCAGATCGACGGTGGCGATCGGGGCGTCCTCCGACTCCGGCGAGTCCCCGGCCGGCGGTGGGTGACGGTCGGCGGCGCGGTTGACCGGGCACACCTCCTGACAGTCGTCGCAGCCATAGAGCCGCCCGCCTAGGGCCGTCCGGAACTCGACCGGGAACGTGCCCGGGGCCTGGACCAGCCAGGCCAGGCACCGCCGAGCGTCCACCACGCCGTCGGCCACCAGCGCCCCGGTCGGGCACGCCGTCATACAGCGGCGGCACGGGCCGCACCCCGCTGCGGGTTCGGTGTGCCCCACCGGCGGGGTCGGCTCGAGCGGCGCGTCGGTCACCACGGAGCCGAGGATGAACCACGACCCGCGTCCGGGCAGGAGCAGGAGCGAATTCCGCCCGTACCATCCGAGTCCGGCCCGCTGGGCGGCCGCCCGGTCCACCAGGGCGTTGTCGTCCACCACCACCCGCGCCCGCCACCCGTCGGCCCGCAGGCGGTCGGCGACCGGCTCGAGGGCGGCGCGCAGGGACCCGTAGTGGTCGCGGCGGGCGTACCGCGCGACCACACCCATGGGCCGCCCGGCCACCCCGACCGGGCCGACCCGGTCGCCCGGGTTCCCCCTCCGGTAGCCCCACGCCCCTACGACCAGGGACCGGGCGCCGTCGAGCACCCGGCCCGGGTCGGTCGAACGGTCCGGATTCCGGTAGGTGAACTGCATACCGCCGTGGAGCCCGGCCCGGCGCCGGGCGTGGAGTGCGGCACGGGTCGGTGCGAACACCTCGGCCCCGCCGATGCCGACGGCGGCGAGCCCCGCGTCGGTACCCACCCGCACCAGGTCGGCGCCCAGTCGGCGCCGGTAGCCGAGCGCCACCGCCGCAGGTCGTAGCGAGACGGATGTGGCCACACCCCATCGTCGCGCGGCCGGAGGAGCACCCCGCGCCCCCGGCAGTACCGTCACCCGAGTCGGCCGGCGCACCCGCCGGGAGCCGCTAGTCGCCGATGGCCCGCAGCTCGTGCCGGACACCGGGAACCAGGCCGGCGCGCTCGAGGAGACGGACGGCCCGGGCCTCGTCGGCGTCGACGACCAGGGCGTCGCCGGGTGCCCGCCCCACGACGAAACTCACCACGCAGTCGTCGCAGATGCCTGTCCCCCGGTGGGCGCACGCCGCACAGTCGACGGTGAATGCCCTACCCTCCTGGGCCCCGGCGCCCGATCGCCCCGCCCCCCGTCCCCGGAAGGCGACGACCACGCCGACCGGCGCGGCGCGCTCCGTCAAGGACGGGTCGGACTCGCTGGTCGCTTCGGTGCTGGCGCTCACGGTGCTACCTCCTGGATTCGGACGCTTCGTTCCACCGCATGGTGCCCCGTGGGTGTGACACCGCCACCGGACCGGGGGCCCGTGTACGGGACGGAACCGGCCACGCGGACGCTGACGGACGTCCGGGGGGCCGGAAGTCGGCACTCAAGGCTCGGCACCACAGGCCGATAGAGGGGGAAGGGCCCGCAACCGGTCGGGGTCACGGCCCAGGACGGCGGTGCGCACGCACCAGGCCCCGGCCAGCAGCCGGTCGAGAACACCAAGGAGCAGTCGAGATGACCACGACACTGAGTCCCGATCAGGTCGCAGGAACCACGCGGGTCCTCATCATCGGGGACGACCCCGCCGTAGCGGAGGCGGTCCGGCGCGTGGTCACGCAGCAGAACGGGACCGGTGTCGTCGTCGCCGACGGGCGGAACGGACTGCGCAATTTCTTCGAGGAACGCCCCGACCTGGTGGTGCTCGACATCGGTCACCCCGGCGTGGACGGGTGGGAGGTGTTCGAGCGCATCCGTGACCTCTCCGAGGTGCCGGTACTCGTCCTCACCGGGCCCGCCGGGCCGGAGCGAGTGGTGGGCCCCACCGGCAGTGCCGACGACTACCTGACCAAACCGTTCGGCTCCCAGGAGCTCGCCGCCCGGATCCAGGCCCTGATGCACCGGCGCAGGACGTCCGTGCCTCCCGTCGCCAACCCGGAGCCGGCCTCCTACTGCGACGGCAACCTGGAGGTCGACTGGCCGGCCCGCGAGGTCCGGGTCGACGGCGAGGTGGTGGGCCTCACCAAACTCGAGTTCCAGCTCCTCCAGACATTCGTCCGGCACCCCGGCCAGGCGCTCGCCACCCAGCAGCTGCTCGAGCAGGTCTGGAACGACCCCTTCGGAATCGGGCCCGAACGGGTCAAGTTCACCGTACTCCGGCTGCGTCGCAAGCTCGGCTGGCAGGACGAGCGCAAGGACGTGCTCGAGGCGATCCGGGGCTACGGGTACCGCTACACCCCCGTCGGCGACCGCGACCCGGTCGGCTGAGTCCAGCCGTCGGGACGCTCCCGTTCCTCAGTAGCCGGCGACGGGATCGACCCGACCGATCAGATGTCCGCCGGCCGCCAGTCGCTCGACGTTCGTACGGATCCGCGTCGCCAGCAGCGGCACCACCATCTCGATGGTGTCGGCGGTGTGCGGGGTGATGATGCAGTTTCCTCGACCCCACAGCGGGTGGCCGTCGGGGAGCGGCTCGGGATCGGTGACGTCCAGCGCCGCGCCACCGATGGCGCCGGCGTCGAGCGCCACGACCAGCGCGCCGGTGTCCACATGGCGGCCCCGGGCGACGTTCACCAGCCAGGACGACTCCCCCATCACCGCGAGCTCGGGCGCCCCGAGGATGCCCGTCGACTCCGGCGTCAGGGCCAGCGCGAGTACCACGACCAGCGCGCCGGCGAGCGCGTCGTGGAGGCGGTCGACGGCCACCACTCGTGCCGCCCCAGGGACCGGATCGGCGGTGCGGCGCACGACCGTCGCCCGCACCCGGAACGGCGAAAGTTGCTGGAGCAGCGACGTGGCGATGCCCCCGCCGCCGACGATGGTCACGTCCTGGTCGTAGAGGCTGGTCCCGGCAGGGATCCCCCAGGACCGCGCCGCCACCCGGGAGGGCAGGTGGCGCAGTCCGGCGAGCATCAGGGTCAGTGCGTGCTCCGCGACCGGCTCGGCATAGGCCCCCTTGGCGCACGTCCAGATCCGGTCGGCGTCGAGGAGACCGGCCTCGGCCACCCGCTCGACCCCGGCGAAGGGAAGTTGGACCCAGCGGACGGTCGGTACCTCGCCCAGCCTGGCCGCCAGGCCGCGCACGTCCGTCGGGTCCAGCCACACCAGGCTGTCCGGTCCGTCGTCCAGGTCGACGACCTTGCCGCCGCCGGCGAGAACCGCGTCGACCGCGAATTCGGACGGGAAGGGACCGACGGCGACACGTGGGGCGGGCATCACCCCACCGTAGCGAGCCGATCACGGCACGGCGGCAGACCTGCGGACTCCCGACCCTCCCCTCGGGCGGCCGCCCCGGAGCTGTCACCGCATTTGCTTAGATGGTGGGGCCGACCGGCATCTCGAGGGGGGACCATGCACATCGCGTTCAACGTCCGTGACTTCCTCGACCGTGCCGCGGTGACGTATCCGGGGCGGATCGCACTCGTCGACGAGCCCGATCAGCCGGCGGCGTCATGGGACAGCCTGACCTTCGCGGACCTGAGCTCCCGGGCCCGGTCCCAGGCGGCGGGCCTCGACCGGCTCGGCATCGGGCCCGGTGAGCGGGTGGCCGTCGTCTCCCAGAATTCCGCCCGTCTGCTCACCTCGTTCTTCGGGGTGACCGGCTGGGGACGGATCCTGGTCCCCGTCAATTTCCGCCTGGCCCGTGCCGAGGTGGAGTACATCCTCGAGCACTCGGGAGCCGCGGTGGTCCTGGTCGACCCCGAGCTCGAGGACACCCTGACGGGCATCGGCCCCGATCGGCGCTTCGTACTCGGGGCCACGAGCGATGCCGAGCTCTTCGTGCCCGATGTCGAGCCGGTCCCATGGGAGTCCGACGAGTCGGCCACGGCCACCATCAACTACACCTCGGGCACCACGGCCAGGCCCAAGGGCGTGCAGCTCACCCACCGCAACTGCTGGGTGAACGCCGCGGTCTTCGGCTGGCACACCGGCGTTTCGGACCGCGACGTCTACCTGCACACCCTTCCGATGTTCCACGCCAACGGCTGGGGCATGCCGTGGACGACCGCCGCCATGGGCGTGACCCAGGTGGTGCTCCGGAAGGTCGACGGCGCGGAGATCCTGCGTCGCGTCGACCGACACCGGGTGACGCTGCTGTGCGCCGCCCCCGCCGTGGTCAACGCCGTACTCGACGCCGTGCCAGGTTGGGACGGCGACCTGCCCGGCCGGGACACCACACGCATCGTGGTGGCCGGTGCGCCTCCGCCGAGTCGCACCATCGAACGGATCGAGTCGGAGCTCGGCTGGGAATTCGTGCAGATCTACGGGCTGACCGAGACCTCTCCGGTGCTCACCGTCAACCGGATGCGATCCGAGTGGGACTACCTCACCGCCGGCCAGCAGGCCCGCAAGCTGATGCGGGCAGGCGCCCCCGCCGTCGGGACCGAGCTCACCCTCGACGGGAACGGCGAGGTACTGGCCCGGTCCAACACGGTCATGGCCGGGTACTGGCGCCAGCCCGACGAGACAGCCGCCGCGCTGGCCGGCGGCTGGTTCCATACCGGCGACGGCGGGATGATCGACGAGGAGGGGCACCTCAGCATCCTGGACCGCAAGAAGGACGTCATCATCTCCGGTGGAGAGAACGTCTCGTCGATCGAGGTCGAGGACGCCATCTTCTCGTTGGCCGGCGTGCTGGAGGTGGCCGTGATCGGCGTCCCCCACGACACCTGGGGCGAGATGGTGCTGGCACTGGTGGTCCCGGCCGACGGCAGCGACGTCACCGAGGAGGCCGTCATCGCCCACTGCAGGAGTGCCCTCGCCGGTTACAAGTGCCCGAAGCGGGTCGAATTCAGGGCCGAGCTGCCCCGCACCGCTACCGGCAAACTCCAGAAGTTCCGCCTGCGGGCCCCCTACTGGGAGGGCCTCGACCGACAGGTCAACTGACGACTGGCTCAGCGGACCGGGGACTCGGAGCCCGTCGGCCGGGTGGTCCGGGTCCCCGCCGCGGCACCGTCGGCGCCCAACCACTCTTCGATCCGCAGTGCGGTCCACTCCGGTGCCTCGAGCATGGGGGCGTGGCCGATGTCGCGGGCGACCTCGAGTCGCCATCCCGACCGTCCGCCGGCCATCCTGCGGGCGGCAGCCAGCGGCACCAGGGCATCCCGGTCACCGTGCAGGTGCAGGACCGGAAGGTCGAGCATGGCCAGTCGGTCGAGCGTCGGACCCGGTCGGGCCAGGATCCGCGACAGTGAGCGGGCCGAGGCCAGGTAGGCGGCGTCACCCTGGGCGCGGTCCTTCGACGCGGTGAGTTCGATGTGGGCGTCGACCACCGCGACCGGCACCCGGTCCGGGTCGACACACGTGACCGCCAGCACCCGTCGCACCGCCTGCTCGGGCGTGGTACGGGCGCGGCGGGCCGCGAGGTAGCGCTCCCCGACGCCGGGCAGCGAGCAGAGCACGAAGTTGGAGAGGATCCGGGGATGCACGGGTCCGATCCGGCCGGTGGGCAGCGCCGGATCCACCAGGACCAGGCCCGCCACCCGTGCGGGCGACGCGGCGGCGCACAGCGCGGACACCAGGCCGCCGAGCGAATTGCCCACCAGCACCACGGGTCGTTCCGCCAGGGCGTCCAGGACCCCTTCCAGAAGGGCGACGTGCCCGGCGACGTCGGGAGCGCGGCCGGCGGCCGGGGTCCGGCCGTGGCCGACCAGATCGACCGCCTCCAACCGGACCCGATCGGTGAGATAGGGGGCGACCGCGGCCCAGTTGAGGTGACTCCCTCCCAGTCCGTGGACTCCCACCAGGAGCGGCCCACCGGCGGGTCCGCCGAAATCGGCGACGTGCACCGGACCGCCGACGTCGAGGACCCGTCCGGTGGGCGGCACGTAGGCCGGTGCTGTCACCCCGCCGAGGTTACCGGGCACCACGGCCGGTGCGGGCACACCCTGCCTCCGACGGATTGCGACTGCCCGCCGTCCGGTCAGGGTCCGGGGTCAGCGCGTGTCGCCAGAGGGGAAGTGCAGGGAGCTCCCTCCGACGTCGACCGGGCCCCGGGCGTCGGGCCACCGGGTGGTGACCGACTTCAGCCGGGTGTTGAACCGCACGCCTTCCATCCCGTGGATGTGGGCGTCGCCGAAGAGCGACTGCTTCCATCCGCCGAACGAGTAGTACGCCATCGGCACCGGGATGGCGACGTTGATGCCGACCATCCCCACCGACACGTCACGGCGGAACCGGCGTGCCGCGTGGCCGTCCCGCGTGAAGATTGCGGCGCCGTTCCCGAACGGGTTGGCATTGACCAGGGCGATGGCGGCGTCGAGCGAGTCGACCCGCACCACAGAGAGGACCGGGCCGAAGACCTCGTCCCGGTAGACGGCCATGTCGGGAGTCACTCTGTCCACGAGGGTGGGGCCGAGGTAGAACCCGTCCGGTGCGCGCTCGATGGTGAGCCCGCGGCCGTCGACCACCACGTCGGCGCCGTCGGACGTCGCCGAGTCCACGTATCCCGACACCCGGTCACGGTGGACCCGCGTGATCAGCGGGCCCATGTCCGAGGACGGATCGGTCCCCGGACCGGTCACGATCGACCGGGTCCGCCGGGCCACCGCGTCGACCAGCGGATCAGCGTCACCGATCGCCACCACGGCGGAGATCGCCATGCACCGCTCGCCCGCCGAACCGAATCCGGCGGCGACCAGCGCGTCGGCCGTGGAGTCGAGGTCGGCGTCGGGTAGCACGACGGCGTGATTCTTCGCGCCGCCGAGAGCCTGGACCCGCTTACCCGAGGCGTTCCCCCGCTCGAACACGTGCCGGGCGATCGGCGTCGACCCCACGAAGGAGACGGCGGCGACGGCCGGGTGGTCGAGCAGGGCGTCGACGGCCTCGGCATCTCCGTGCACGACGGTGAAGACACCTTCGGGCAGTCCCGCGTCGCGCCACAACTCGGCGATCAGCCCGGACGGCGACGGGTCGCGCTCGGACGGCTTGAGCACGAAGACGTTGCCGCTGGCGATGGCCACCGGGTACATCCACATCGGGACCATCACCGGGAAGTTGAACGGGGTGATGCCGGCCACGACGCCCAGGGGCTGGCGGACGGAGGAGGCGTCGACACCGGTCGACACGTCCTCGCTGAACTCCCCTTTCAACAGGTGGGGGATCCCGCAGGCGAACTCGACCACCTCGATGCCGCGGGCCACCTCGCCCCGGGCGTCGTCCAGGACCTTGCCGTGCTCGGCGGTGATCAGCCGGGCCAGATCGTCACGGTGCCGGTCGGCCAGCTCTCGGAAGGCGAACAGGATCCGGCTCCTGGCGGTCAGCGACGTCTCCCGCCACGACTGGAACGCGTCCGCGGCCGTGTCGATGGCACGGCCTACGTCCTCGGCGGAGGCCAGGACGACCTCGGCGGTCTGCTCGCCGGTGGCCGGGTCGAATACCGGGGCGGTGCGGGCGGACGACCCACGACTGGATGATCCGATCTGCTTCACGGGGTGACGCTCCTCGGGGCATGGTGCTCCCCTTCGTAGTGACAGGTGGTCCGGAGTGGGCGCATCGTCGCACGACGGGGTGCCCGGCCGGGGCGGCGTGCGACAATCGTCCCATGACCGACCCCGGCCCCGAACTCGCACGCGGAACGGAGCCGGGCCCGGCGGACGAGCTGGTGCGCCTGCGCCGCCTCGCCGGCCAGGGATCGTACCGGCGGGAGGACCTGGACGCGGTCCTCGACGCCGGGTTCGTCTGCCACCTCGGTCTCGTCGTGGACGGGTGGCCGATGGTGGTCCCAACCACGTACTGCCGGTCCGACGACCACCTCGTGCTCCACGGGTCGGCGGCCAGCCGAAGTCTGCGCACGGCCAAGACCCCTGCGCCCGTATGCGTGACAGTGACCCTGGTCGACGGCCTCGTGCTCGCCCGGTCGGTCTTCAACCACTCCGTGAACTATCGGTGCGCCATGGTCTACGGGCTGCCGGAGCTCCTCGAGGACCAGGCGGACAAGCTCGCCGCGCTCGAGGCGCTGTCCGAGCACGTCGCCCCCGGGCAGTGGTCCTACGCCCGCACGCCCACCGCCAAGGAGCTGGCCGCCACCACCGTGCTGCGCCTGTCGCTGGACCGGTCGTCGGTGAAGGTGAGCGAGGGGCCGCCCGACGACGACATCGCCGACCTCGCCCTCGACGTGTGGGTGGGAGTGGTACCGCTGGAGACCGTCCGGATGGCGCCGGTGGGAGCCCCGGACCTGGCCGCAGGCACACCGGTGCCCGCGCACCTCACCGGCGGGCCTCTCGCACCGGGTTCGGTGCCGGCGGACCGGGACCGCTGAAGGGGAACGGTTCATGACGTCGCAGGGGCCCGGCTGCCGGACCGCTCAGGCGATGAACTTCGAGAGTGGCCGGTAGTCCATGCCGTGGGCCTCGGCCACGGGCTCGTACACCACCGTCCCGTCAACCACGTTGACGCCCTCGGCCAGCGCCGCGTCCGCGGCGACGGCGTCCTTCCATCCGTGGTTGGCGATGTCGAGCACGTAGGGGAGGGTGGCGTTGACCAGCGCGTGGGTCGACGAGTGCGGCACCGCGCCCGGCATGTTGGCGACGCAGTAGAAGATCGAGCCGTTGACCTCGAAGGTCGGGTCGGAGTGGGTCGTGGGTCGGGTCGACTCGAAACAGCCGCCCTGGTCGACCGAGATGTCGACCAGCACCGATCCTTCCCGCATGGTGGCGACCAGGGCGTCGGTGATGAGCTTGGGGGCCTTAGCCCCGACGACCAGGACGGCCCCGATCACGATGTCGGCTTCGGTGCAGACCTCCTCGATGGCGTGGGTACTGGACGCCACCGTCTCGAGTCCGCCCCGGAAGTGGTGGTCGACCTGGCGCAGGCGCTCGAGGTTGTGGTCGAGGATGTAGACCTCGGCGTGCATGCCCACGGCGAGGGTGGCGGCGGCCATGCCGGCCACGCCGGCACCGAGGATCACGATCTTGGCGCAGCGCACGCCGGGGACGCCGCAGACCAATGTTCCCCGACCGCCTCCCGGGCGCATGAGATGGTGGGCGCCCATGAGCGGGGCCATCCGGCCGGCCACCTCACTCATCGGGGTCAGCAGTGGGAGCGAATTGTCGGGCAGCCGCACCGTCTCGTAGGCGATGGCCGTGTTGCCGGCGGCCAGGAGTGCGTCGGTGCACTCGCGCGACGCGGCCAGGTGGAGGTAGGTGAAGAGCACCTGGTCCTCCTTCAGGCCGAGGCGGGGGTACTCGACGGCGACCGGCTCCTTGACCCCGAGGACCAGGTCTGACGACGCCCAGATGTCGTCCGGGTCGTCCACCATGCGGGCTCCGGTGGCGACGAAGTCCGAGTCGGGTATCGACGAGCCGACCCCGGCGTCGCGTTCGACGAGCACGGTGTGGCCTGCGGCGGTCATATCACGCACGCCGGCCGGGGTGATGGCCACCCGGTACTCGTCC
>JAKAZC010000040.1 GCA_021826655.1 Actinomycetes bacterium
CCCTCCCCCCAGTGGCGGCGGTCCCACTGGCGCACCACCGAGGTCACCCGGCCGTCGGGGGAGGTCTCGTCCTCGCGGCGCAGCGGGAGCTGCCAGCACACCTCGGGCTTGAGCTCGACGTGGCTGACGCCGCGGTCCATGGCCGCCTTGTGGAGGGCGCACCCGGCACCGGCGGGGAAGCCGGGGCGGTTGAGGAAGATGCAGGCGCCGTCGACCAACCGGGTGCCGAGATCACCGTCGGACAGCTTCTTGACGACGCCCTTGCGGCCCTTGGCGTGGAACTGCCACACCTCGGGGCTGAGGGTCGCCGCCGCGGCCGCCACCTTGTCGGCATCCGACCGGTCGGTGAAGTGCGCCCCGTAGGAGCAGCATCCCTGGACGAGTTCCTCGGCCGGGCCGGTCAGGACGCCCTTGCACCCGTTGCCGAAGATGCACGTCCACCCGCTGGCCAGGAAGGTCACGTCGAACAGCCAGGTGCGTTCCTCGTCGGGGTCGTCGAAGCTGACCCACTCGTGGGCGTCGTCGGGCACGTGCTTGTGGGCGGGGGACACGCCCTTATGATGACAGGCATGAGTGCAGACCGTGAGGACATCGCCCCCGTGTTGACGATCACCCCCGAGGCCCGTGCCACGGTGCTCGAGGTACTGGCGAACGAGGCGGAGTCGGACACCCTCGCCCTGTGGCTCGAGGTATCCGGCGAGGCCGACGGCGCCTACGCCTACGACATGTACTTCCAGGCGATCGGCGACGCCGGGGACGGTGACGTGGTCCAGCCGGACGCGCAACTCCCGGTGGTCGTGCCCTCGAGCAGCGTGGACAAGCTCCAGGGCGCCAGCCTCGATTTCGTGACCGACGCCTCGGGCGAGGGGGGGCTGGTCGTCGTCAACCCGAACACCCCCACGGCCCCGACGCTCGCCGGACTGGCCTCGATCCCGGAGATCGACCTGTCGGACCCGTTCGCCGCCCGCGTGGTGTCGGTCCTCGAGGAGCAGGTCAACCCCAGCATCGCGTCCCACGGGGGCCGCGCCGATCTGGTGGCCGTGGAGGAGCTGTCCGTCTACCTCCGCCTCAGCGGAGGGTGCCAGGGCTGCGGTATGGCCAAGGCCACGCTCTCCCAGGGTATCGAGGTGATCCTGCGCGAGGCGATCCCCGAGATCGCCAACGTGGTGGACGTGACCGATCACGCCGACGGGACCAACCCGTACTACCAGCCGGCCTGATCCGGCGCCCGGACCGTCCGTCGGGGCCGCCCGGGCAAGCCGTGTCCGGCGGGGACCGTGGCGCTCAGGCCGGTGGGGCCAGGTGGTCGTCGAGCCAGGTGAGCATGCGCGACCAGGCGTCGGTCGCGGCGACCTCGTCGTAAGACGGTCGGGCATCGCAGTGGAACCCGTGTCCGGCGCCGGGGTAGCGAACGATGGCCGTGTCGACGGCGGCGCCGGCGGCGAGTTCGTCCCGCAGCCGTTCGACCTCGTCCACGGGGATGCCTGTGTCGGCGTCGCCGAACAGCCCCAACCAGGGCGTTCGCATCCGGGCGACCAGGGGAAGCAGCGAGGGCATCGCCTCAGTGCGCCCCTGCACGATGCCGCCCCCGTGGAAGCCGACCGCCGCGCCGAGGGCCAGGTTCCCTGCCACAAGGAAGGTCACCCGTCCGCCCATGCAGAAGCCGACGATGCCGATCTGGCCGTCCGACCACCCGGCCGACCGCAGGTGGGCGACGGCACCCTCGACATCGGACGAGATGTCGGTGTCGGTGAGGGCCGTCATGTGCGGCGCCACGGCCGAGAGGTCCTCGTAGCCCAGACCGGGAGCGCCCGTGCGGTGGAAGAGGTGGGGAGCCACGGCGTGGTAGCCGGCGCCGGCGAACCGCCGGGTGACGTCCTCGATGTGCCCGTTGACGCCGAAGGCCTCCTGGACGACGACGACTGCGCCCCGGGCGCGGCCGTCGGGCAGGGCCTCGTAGAGCGGCATGGCCCCGCCGGGGACGTGGAGGGTGAGGGTCCGGGTGTCCATGGTCGACACGATGCCCGCTCGGGCCCAGTCCGTCCAGTACGTTGCACGGCGTGCCCGCCCTACTCGTCGATGTCGGCACCGCCGTCGGGATGGTCGCGGGCCTCGTCCTCGACCCGGTGGGTCAGCTCCTGGCCGACCGGAGTCGGACGGCGGAGGAGCGGCGCCGGGTCGAGCGGGCGACGAGGCGTCCCGGGGACGCGAGGGGTCCGACGTCGGTTGACGTGACCGGACCGGTGCCGGGCCCCCAACCCGTGCCCGAGCTCGAGACCGTCGCGGCGACCCCGGTCGTCGATCCGGAGCAGGAGGCGGCGCCCGAGGGGACCGCGTCGGTCCGCCACCTCCTGCCCGAGGGGCGTTCGCTGCCCCGGACGGTCGGCGCAGGAGCGGCCACCGGGTTCCTGTTCGGCCTCGCCGTGGACCGGCTCACCGTGCACGGCCACGCGGCGGACCTGTTGCTCGTCCTGCCGTTCTGGGTGTTCCTGGCCATGGCCGTCACCGTGTCGGTCACCGACCTGACCCACCGCATGGTTCCCCGCCAGCTCCTGTACGGCGCCCTGGCGCTCATCGGCCCGCTGCTGGTGGTCGTATCGGCGCACCTCGCCGCCTGGCGTCCGCTGCTCGACGCAGCGGGAGCCGGCGTCGTCGCCTTCGCCGTGTTCTTCGCCATCTGGTACTTCGTGCCTCGGGGGATGGGCTTCGGCGACGTTCGCTTGGCCGGCGTCATCGGCCTCACCGTGGGCTACCTGGGGCTCCTGGAGGCCTATCTGGCGTTCCTGGTGGGCTTCGTGCTCGGTCTGGTGTTCGGCCTGTTCCTGATGGCGGCGTCGGGCTCGGGTCGCCGGACCCGGATCCCGTTCGCCCCGGCGCTCTGCGCGGGGGCCGCCGTCGCCATCGTGTGGGGAGGCCCCCTGGTGCGGCACGTATTCCACGTGTCCGGATGACGCCCCCCCGGCCCGTCGCCACCGGGACCTCGACGCCTGCCGAGTAGATTCGATCGGATGCTGCGATTCCTGACCGCCGGAGAGTCACACGGACGTGCCCTCGTGGTGATCCTGGAGGGCGTCCCGGCCGGACTGCTGGTCACCGCGGAGGACGTCCAACGGGGACTCGCCCGTCGTCGGCTTGGGTTCGGGCGCGGGCCGCGCATGCGCTTCGAGGTCGACGAGATCAACCTGCTGGGCGGGATCCGCCACGGCCGTACGCTCGGGTCCCCGATCGCCATCGAGATCCTCAACACCGAGTGGCCCAAGTGGGAGCTGGAGATGTCTCCCGCCCCCGGTCTGCCCTCCAAGGTCCTCACCCAGCCACGACCCGGGCACGCCGACCTGGCCGGGATGCTGAAGTACGGTCTCGACGACGCCCGGGACGTCCTCGAACGGGCGTCGGCACGCGAGACCGCGGCCCGCGTGGCCGCGGGCACGGTGGCCCGGCTCCTGCTCGGCCAGATCGGGGTCGACGTTCTGAGCCACATCATCCAGATGGGATCCGCACGGGCCGAGCCACGGGACCTGCCGGTCGTGTCCGACCTGCCACGGATCGACGCTTCCGAGGTGCGTTGCGCGGACCCGACCGCCGAACGGGAGATGATCTCGGCGATCAAGGCCGCCGCCAAGGCGGGTGACTCGCTCGGCGGGGTGGCCGAGGTGGTGGCGCACGGTGTGCCGGTCGGTCTCGGCAGCCACGTCCAGTGGGACCGCAAGCTCGACGCGCTGCTGGCCCAGGCGCTGATGAGCATCCAGGCCGTCAAAGCCGTCGAGATCGGCGAGGGCACCGCGATCGCCGGCCTGCTCGGCTCCGAGGCCCACGACGCCATCCGCGTGGTCGACCCCGCGGCCGACGCGTCGGAACGGGCCACCGCCCTGATGGGCGGCGGCTACGTCCGCGACACGCACCGGGCCGGTGGCATCGAGGGGGGCATGAGCACGGGCTCGCCGATCGTGGCCCGGCTGTCCATGAAGCCGCTCGCCTCGCTGAACCGGCCCACCCTCGGCACGGTGGACGTGGTGACCAAGGAGTCGACGGTGTCGTTCAAGGAGCGGACCGACGTGACGGCCGTGCCGGCCATGGGTGTCGTGGCCGAGACGATGACGGCCCTGGTCCTCGCGTCCGAGTCGCTGCGCAAGTTCGGTGGCGACTCGGTCGACGAATTCCGACGCAACTACGCCTCCTACCTCGCGTCGCTGGGTGAGTCCCCCTCCGCCGCCCGCCCCCTGCTCGATGGCTGACCGCCTGGTGCTGGTCGGGATGATGGGCGCAGGGAAGACGACCGTCGGTCGCGAGCTGGCCGCCCGGCTGGGATGGCGGTTCCTCGACTCGGACGCCCTGGTGGAGGCCGCGACCGGCTGCACCGTCGCCGAGATCTTCGCCACCGGTGGCGAGGGGGCGTTCCGTGCCGAGGAGTCCCGTGCGCTGGCCGACGCGCTGTCCGCCGGGGCCCCGGCGGTGGTGTCGGCCGCAGGGGGGTCCGTCCTGGACCAGGCGAACCGGCGGAGGCTGGCCACGGCCGGCACGGTCGTGTGGCTACGCGCCGGGCCGGCCACGTTGGCCGAGCGGGTCGGGGACGGGACGGGCCGACCACTGCTCCACGGCGATCCGGTCGCGGCGCTGGCCGAGCTCGACGCCGTCCGCCGTCCCCTCTACGGCGAGGTCGCGGACGTGGTCGTCGACGTCGACGACCTCGACGCGTCCACCGTGGCCGACCGGGTCCTGGCCGCCACCGCGTTCGCCCGGAGCCGGCCGTGACGGGGATCCGGGCGGCGCCGGTCCCGCGTCCTCCGACGGCACCGGCATCCACGGCCACCGGTGCGACAGGGGGCGGGTCGTGATCCGTGCCGTGCCCGTCGAGCTGGCGGACCGCTCCTACCAGGTGTTGGTGGGCGACGGTGCCCGTCATGAACTCGCCCGTGTGGTGGCCGAGGCGGTCCCCGGGGCCCGCCGGGCCGTGGTGGTCACGCAGCGGGGGATCGACGTCACCGTCGACCCCGGGCTCGACCACGAGGTCGTCACGGTCCCCGACGGGGAGCCCGCCAAGTCGCTCGTCGGGGTCGAGCAGCTGTGCCGCCGATTCGCCCGGTCCGGTCTGAACCGGGCCGACGTGGTCGTGGCCGTCGGCGGGGGCGTAGTCACCGACCTCGCCGGCTTCGCCGCCGCGTCGTTCCACCGGGGGACCGCCTACGTCAACGTGGCGACCTCGCTGCTCGGCCAGGTCGACGCCGCCATCGGGGGCAAGACGGGGGTCAACCTGCCCGAGGGGAAGAACCTGGTGGGCGCCTTCTGGCAGCCGAGCGCGGTGCTGTGCGACACGTCGGTCCTGGCCACCCTGCCACCCCGCGAGTGGGCGTCCGGCCGGGGCGAGGTGGCCAAGTACGCCCTACTCGGGATCTCGACCGCGCTCGGTGGGCCGCCCACGGCCGACCTGCCGCTCGAGGACCAGGTGGCACGGTGCGCCGCCATCAAGGCGGCCGTCGTGTCCGCCGACGAGCGCGAGGGTGGCCGCCGCATGCTCCTCAACTACGGGCACACCCTGGCCCATGCGCTCGAGGCGTCGGCATTCGGCGACGGGGGAACCGACCTGCGCCACGGCGAGGCCGTCGCCGTCGGGCTGGTCTTCGCTGCGCTCCTCGCCCGACGGCTCGGTCGGATCGGCGACGCCGACGTGGCCCGCCACCGCCGGGTGGTGGGGGAGTTCGACCTGGCGACGGGGCTGCCCGGGACCCCCGAACAAGAGCGGCTGCTCGGGTTCATGGGCCGGGACAAGAAGGCCAAGGGCGAACTGACCTTCGTGCTGGACGGACCGGCCGGTCTCGAGGTCGTGCGCGGCATCGACCGGGCCGACGTGGTCGCTACCCTGGCGGACATGGAGTCGACAATCGGCGGCGGGTCGGCATGAGGCAGCACGGAGGACGGTCATGAGTGGGAACGGACTGCTGCTGCTGGTGTCGGGTCCGAACCTCGACCTGCTGGGCGACCGCGAGCCGGGGGTCTACGGCAGCGAGACCCTCGACGACCACGTGGCCGCGGCGCGGGCGGCGGCCCAGGCGCTCGGGTACGACCTCGAGCACGTCCAGTCGAACCACGAAGGGGACCTGATCGAGGCCGTCCACGGCGCACGGGACCGAACCGTGGGCATCGTCATCAACGCGGCTGCCCTCACCCACACGTCGTGGTCGTTGCACGATGCGCTCGCCGCCTACGACGGCGTGGTCGTCGAGCTCCACCTCTCCAACCCGGCGGCCCGAGAGCCGTTCCGGCACGTCTCGACCATCGCCCCGGTGTCCGACGGCTGCATCGCCGGCTTCCGGGGACTCGGTTACCCTCTGGCGGTCGAGGCCGCGGCGCGGCTGCTCGCCGCACGGTCGTGAGCACCTCCCCTGGCGCGTCCCCGTTCGGTGACCCGCTCGACCCGCTCGACGTGGGCGGGCGACTCGACCGGGCCCGCACGGCACTCGGCGCGGTGGAGACGGACGAGGGTCCGCCGGACGGCCTGCTCGTGACCGATCCGGCCAACATCCGCTGGTTGACCGGATTCACCGGGTCGGCCGGAGTGCTGCTGGTGACGGGAGGGCGCGCCGTGCTCACCTCGGACGGCCGGTACCGGACCCAGGCCGCGGAGCAGCTGGCCGCGGCCGGCGCCGGCGGCGTCGACATCCGGATCGGCGGGGTGAGCACCCAGCGTGAGGCCCTGGCCGAGGCCGCCGGGGACACCGGGGTGCTCGGGCTGGAGGCGGCCCACGTCAGCTGGTCCGCTCTGCGGACATGGGAGTCGGTGTTCGCCGCCCGGGTCCTCGTTCCGACAGTCGGGGTGGTGGAAGCCCTGCGGGAGGTGAAGGACGTCGGTGAGGTGACCCGGATGGAGCGGGCGGCCGCCATCGCCGACCGCGCGCTCCACTCGGTGCTGCACCTGCTGGCCGACGCCGGCGCCGGACGGGGGGAACAGCTCTCCGAGTCCGGGTTCGCCGCCGCGCTCGACCATGCCATGCGGGTGCTCGGTGCCGAGGACCGTGCGTTCGAGACGATCGTCGCGTCGGGGGAGAATTCGGCCAAGCCGCACGCCCGGCCCGGGGGCCGGGTGCTCCGTCCGGGGGACCCGGTAGTGGTCGATTTCGGGGCCGTCTACGACGGCTACCGGTCGGACATGACCCGGACGTTCTGCCTCGGCGGGGAGCCCACGGGGGTGCTCGCCACCGTGTTCGAGGTGGTGGCGGCGTCCCAGGCGGCCGGGGTGGACGCGTTGGGGCCCGGTGTGGCGGCCGGTGACATCGACTCGGTGTGCCGCGACGTGATCGCCGGGGCCGGGTGGGCCGAACGGTTCGAGCACGGCACCGGCCACGGCGTGGGACTGGACATCCACGAGGGGCCCTCGGTGGGTGCGGGATCGACTGCTATCCTCCAGCCCGGTGCCGTGGTGACCGTCGAACCAGGTGTCTACCTCCCCGAACTCGGCGGCGTCCGCATCGAGGACACGCTCGTCGTGACCGGCTCCGGTTGCCGCCCGCTGACCCGTTTTCCGAAAGAAGTGGCCGTCTGATGTCCGTCTCGACCAACGATCTCCGCAACGGCATGACCCTGAACCTCCCCGAGGGGCTGTTCAACGTCATCGAGTTCCAGCACGTGAAGCCGGGCAAGGGTGGCGCCTTCGTGCGCACCAAGCTCAAGAACCAGCGCACCGGAGCGGTCATCGAGCGCACCTACCGTGCGGACGAGAAGCTCGAGCAGGCGATCATCGACAAGCGCGAGATGCAGTTCTTGTACCGGGACGCAGGCGACTACGTCTTCATGGACACCACCTCCTACGAACAGCTCCAGGTGGAGACCGGCCTCCTCGGGGACGCCGCCAACTACCTGAAGGAGGGCGACGACGCCGTGATCCAGTTCTTCGGCGAGGAGATCGTCGGCGTCGAACTGCCGGCCGCCGTGGAGCTCACCGTCGCCGAGACCGAGCCCGGTCTCCAGGGGGACAGGGTGTCCGGCGCCCGCAAGCCGGCCACACTCGAGACCGGCCTCGTCATCCAGGTGCCGCTGTTCGTCAACCCGGGCGAGAAGGTCAAGGTCGACACCCGAACGGCCGAGTACCTGACCCGGGCCTGAGGCCGCCGCACCGGTCCGCACCCGCGGCCCTCGCACCCCGTTCCCATGACCGCCGACCACCGATGACCGCCGACCACGCCCCCCGCCACCAGTCCCGCGAGCGGGCGCTCGCGCTGCTGTACGAGGCGGAACTGAAGGGGGAGTCCCCGACGGCCATCGTGGCGGCCCAGGCCGTCGCACCCGACCCGTACGTCACGACCCTGCTGACCGCGGTGTCCGACCGCTCGGGCGAGGTGGACGGGTTGATCGACGAGGCCGCCATCGGCTGGGACCTCGGCAGGATGGCGGTGGTCGACCGCAACGTCCTGCGCCTCGCCACCGCCGAGCTCCTCGCCTGCGACGGCGTGCCCACCGCGGTGATCCTCAACGAGGCGGTCGAGCTGGCCGCCGCGTTCTCGACCGACGACTCCGGCCGGTTCGTCAACGGCGTGCTGGCCACGGTGGCCACTAAGATCCGCGGCTGAGCGGGGCGGCCCCCACCTGGCGCCCCCGTCGGCGGCGGCCAGCCGTCAGACTGCGAGGGTCCGAGGAGGGGGGTCGAGCGTGTCGAATGGCGGGTCGGAGTCCAAGAACCTGGTGCTGGCGGCGATGATATTCGCCGTCTCGATGACGTTCATCGACCAGACGATCGTGTCGATCGCCGTACCCCAGATCCAGCGAGAGCTCGGACTGTCCTCCACCGGGGTCCAGTGGGCGGTCAACGCCTACCTCGTCGCACTGGCCGCCTTCTTCGCCTTCGGTGGCCGGCTGGCCGACACCATCGGCCATACGAAGGTGGCCGTCATCGGGGTCGTCATCTTCGCCGCCAGCTCGACCCTGTGCGGGCTGACCCCCAAGGGGAGCCTCGCCGAAGGTTGGATCGTCACCTTCCGCGCCGTCCAGGGATTCGGCGGCGCCCTGCTGTTCCCCGCGGCGCTGGCCATCGTCGTCCAGACCTTCCCCCTGCGCGAACGCGGCAAGGCGCTGGCCACCTTCTTCGGCATCGCCGGTGGACTGACCGCGGTGGGGCCGCTGCTGGGCGGGTTCCTCACCCAGTGGACATGGCGGGCGATCTTCTGGGTCAACGTGCCGGTCGCGGTCGTCGCACTGGTACTCATCGCCATAGCGAGGCCGTCCACCACGTTCCGGGCGGCTCGGATGGACTACAGGGGCCTGGCGCTCGTCGTCACGGGGGTGGCGCTCAGTGTCTTCGGCTTCCAACAGGCGGAGCTGTGGGGATGGTCCGACCCGGCGATCGGCGGCTGTATCGGCGTCGGCATCGTCCTGCTGGTCGCGTTCGTCCTGGTCGAACTCCGCACCGACTCGCCGCTGATGCAGGTCCGGATCTTCCGCACCCGGCCGTTCCTGGTCGAGAACCTGGTGCTGGGGGTGTCGATGCTCGCATTCGTCCCCGTCTTCTTCTTCGCCAGCGAGTACGCACAGATCTCCCTCGGGAAGTCGGCGTCGGAGGCGGGGCTCTTCCTGCTCTACTTCTTCGTCGGCTTCGTCGTCGCCGCCCAGGTCGGCGGCCGGATGCTCGACCGCGACGGGGCGAAGCGTCCGGTGGTGCTGGGATGCGTCCTGGCGGCCGTCGGCTTCTCGCTGTGGGCCGGCAACGTCACGAGCCTCAGCTTCCACCGCCAGCAGTGGTACGTCGTGCTCGCGGGCGCCGGCATGGGGTTCATGCTGGGGCCGGCCAGCACCGACGCGGTCAACCGCGCGTCGACGCTCTCCTACGGCGAGGCCACCGGCATCACCCAGACCGTCCGCAACTACGCCGCCAGCCTGGGGCTCGCCGTCCTCGGCACGGTGCTGCTCACCCAGATGCGCGCCCACCTGACCGCGTCGTTCGAGTCGATGGGGATGTCGGGCCCGCGTGCCGCCGCGGCCGCGGCCGGGCTGGCCCAGCACCGTGCGGGCGGCGCGGGCCCCGGTTCCGTCCCGCACGTCGTCCGGCTCGACTTCGCCTACGCGACACGCAGCGTCCTCTACGGCATGGCCCTGGTGATGGGAGTCGCCGCCGTCGTGGGTCTGGTCGGGCTGCGGCGCGGCGCCCAGGAGGTCCCGGCCGAGTGCGCCCACGTACCCTCCCCGGGCCCGGGCGCTACGCCCGGCTGAAGTTGGCGACGAGCTCGGCGACGAACCGACCGGTCAGTTCCGGGGGCAGGTCGTGGCCCATCCCCGGGACGAGTTCGAGCCGGGCGCCGGGGACGGCCGCAGCGGTGGCCATCCCGCCCGACGGGTCCACCAGCGGGTCGTCCTCGCCGTGGATCACCAGGGTCGGGGCGGCGACTCCCCCCAGGGCCGCGGTGCGGTCGGGCTGGGTGACGATCGCCGCCAGCTGCCGGGCGTTGCCCGCCGGGTGGAAGGCCCGGTCGTAGAACGACGCGGCCCGTGCGCGCACGGCGTCCTCGTCGAACGGGAATCCGGGTGAACCGATCGTCCGCCACGTCACGACCCCCTGGTCCATGGCCTCCTCGCGTGAGGTCGGGGGCGGAGGGACCAGGGCGGTGAGTGCGTCGGGGTGGGGCTGTCCCACCGCGGGGTTGCCGGTGGTCGACATGATCGAGGTGAGGCTGCGCGTCCGCTCCGGGTATCCGAGTGCGAAGGTCTGGGCGATCATCCCACCCATCGAGACACCGACGACGTGGGCGGACGGCAGTCCGAGGGCGTCGAGCAGTCCGGCGGCGTCGGCCGCCATATCCGCCAACGAGTAGGGCGCCGTCGCCGTCCCGCCCAGGATCTCGACCAGGTCCGGTTCACCGGCCTCGTCGAACCAGGTGGACAGGCCGACGTCCCGGTTGTCGAATCGGATGACGAAGTGGCCGGTGTCGGCGAGTGCGGCACAGAAGTCCGGGTCCCACAGTGTGAGCTGACCCCCGAACCCCATGATCAGCAGCACGGGTGGCGCACCCGCGTCTCCGGACGTCTCGTACTCGATG
Source organism: Actinomycetes bacterium (assembly GCA_021826655.1). Next base: position 11,019 of record JAKAZC010000040.1, read on the forward strand.
GTGATCCCGTTGGCGGCGGCGGCTGGCATGGGTCGACCGTACCCCCGCCCCGGCCGGCCCACCACCGGCGCCCGGCCCCCCGCCCGGACGCCGGTGGTCCGGTCCCGGAATACAGCCGCCAGGTGTGACGTTGGGAGTAGGGATGTCACCGGATGGTCGCGCCCTTGCGTCGCGTCCGCGGTGCCCGCAGAGCGATCCCGAGGACGAACGTGACCACCCGCGACACGGCTGACAGCACGCCCGACGTGCCGACCGACGCGGCGTCGGGTCCGTCCGTGCCCCCCCGGGGTAGCGCCGGTGCCAAGGGGGCGCTGGCCGGACTCGACCCGCAATTGAAGCGCCTCGCGGTGGTCGTCGTGCTCGGCAGCATCATGTCGATCCTGGACACGACGATCGTGAATGTGGCCATCCCCACGTTCGCCCGGGACTTCCGGGCACCGCTCTCGACCGTGCAGTGGGTGTCGACCGGGTACCTGCTGGCTCTGGCGATGACCATCCCGTTGACGGGGTGGGCCGTCGAGCGCTTCGGGGCGAAGCGGATGTGGATCGCCTCGCTCCTCCTCTTCCTGGCCGGATCCGCGCTGTCGGGTGCGGCATGGTCGATCCAGAGCCTCATCGTCTTCCGCATCCTGCAGGGTGTCGGCGGCGGCATGATCATGCCGATCGGCCAGTCGATCATGGCCACCGCGGCCGGCCCCCAGCGGATGGGGCGAGTGATGAGCCTGCTCGGCGTGCCGATGCTCCTCGGCCCGGTGCTCGGGCCGGTCATCGGCGGCCTGATCCTCGAGAGCGTGTCATGGCGATGGATCTTCTACGTCAACATCCCGATCGGCATCGTGGCGATCGCTCTCGCCGTGAGGATCCTCCCCGGCCACGACGCCACCGACCGGCGATTCCGTCTGGACGTGGTCGGGCTCGCCCTGCTGTCACCCGGGCTCGGCCTGTTCGTCTACGGACTCTCGCAGGCGGGACAAGGATCGACCACCGGCGTGTTCGTCCCCGGTTTCGTCGGCGTGGTGCTGATCGGCGCGTTCGTCCACCACGCCCTCCGGACGAAGCTCACCCCGCTGATCGACGTGCGGCTCTTCCGGGACCGGCAGTTCTCGGCCGCCGCCGTCACCACCTTCGCCTTCGGCGCCGCCCTGTTCGGCGGCATGTTCCTGCTGCCCGTCTACTACCAGGTGGTCCGCGGGCAGACGCCGCTGACGGCCGGGCTGCTGATGGCGCCCCAAGGCATCGGGGCGGCCCTGGTGATGCCGCTGGCCGGCCGGTGCACCGATCGCTACGGCGCCGGCCGGGTCGTGCCCGTCGGACTGGTGGTCGCCGCCGTCGGGACGGTCGCCTACACCCGGCTCGGGGCCCACACCAGTTTCGCCCTTCTGGCCGTGTCGCTCTTCGTGCGCGGCATCGGGTTCGGGTTCGTGATGATGCCCGCCATCTCCGCCGCGTACCAGACCCTCAGTCCTCCCCAGGTGCCGCGAGCGTCCACGGCGATCAACATCGTCCAGCGGATCGGGGGATCGATCGGGACCGCTCTGGTAGCGGTGGTCCTCGAGCACCAGGTCGCGAGCCAGGTCCCCGGCCTGTCGGGGGGGCTGTCGGCGGTCGAATCCGCACCGCCGGCGGCGGTGGCGAGGTTGGCCCAGCCCCTGTCCACCGCGTTCGGCGCCACCTTCTGGTGGATCATGGCCCTGACCCTGGTGGCCCTGGTCCCGGCAGTGCTGCTGTCCCGGCTGCCGGCCTCCGAGCGGCCCACCCCGCCGCCGTCGGGCCCGGCGCCGGTCGTCCTCGACTGACCCCGGGCACCGAGCCGGTGGTCGATGCGGTCCCGGGGCGGGGCGCGGCGGGGGGCACTACACTCGGCTCCTGACCGTGAAGCGGGTCCCGTGAGGCCCGTA
>JAKAZC010000417.1 GCA_021826655.1 Actinomycetes bacterium
CCCGGCGCTTCGCCGACCTCGGCGTGGCCGGGGCGACCGCCTCCGCCATCCCCGACCTTCCTCCGGTGGAGGCCATCCCCCGCCAGCTCCATGCCCCGGAGGTGGCCACCGACGGAGGGCCCTCGCGCACGGCCTGAGCCGGCGCGTCCGAGTTCTCGTCCAGGCCCATCCGGGGTCACCGGCAGGCGCGTCCGAGTTCTCGTCCAGGCCCAGCCGGGGTCCTTCCGCGGCCCAGTGGCAGGCCATCCGGGACTCGAGGCGGCACCCGGATGACCTGCGCCTTTCCGGATCCTTACCGGGTATTTACGAATACCTCACATTTTCGTGGTGGAATCTAAGGGAACTCCCAGGTCGGTGCGAGACGATGGTCGACGTCCCTGGGTGGCTCGCCGGGACCGGCCGGTGGGCGCATACCACGAAGTCGGTCGAGGCAGCACAGCCGCCCGCCGGAGACGCGAACACGGAAGCATGAGGAGGAACGGATCGTGAGGGTGCTCGTACTCGGTGGCGACGGCTACCTGGGGTGGCCGACAGCGCTGTACCTGTCGAGTCGAGGTCACGACGTCGGCGTCGTCGACAACTTCGCCCGCCGGGGCTACGACCTGGAGATGGGGGTCGACAGCCTGGTGCCGATCGTCAACCTCCAGCAGCGGGTCCGCCGGTGGAAGGAGGTGAGCGGCCATTCCCTCGACACGTTCATCGGCGACCTGACCGATGCCACCTTCGTGTCGGGCACCCTGGCCACCTTCGCCCCTGACGCCATCGTCCACTTCGCCGAGCAGCGGTCGGCGCCGTACTCGATGATCGACCGCCAGCACGCCGTCTACACCCAGGCCAACAACGTGATCGGCAACCTCAACCTGCTCTACGCCATCGCCGAGCAGAACCGGGACATCCACCTGGTCAAGCTGGGGACCATGGGCGAGTACGGCACGCCCAACATCGACATCGAAGAGGGGTACATCGAGATCACCCACAAGGGGCGCACCGATCTCCTGCCCTACCCGAAGCAGCCGGGTTCCTTCTACCACCTGTCCAAGGTCCACGACAGCCACAACATCCACTTCGCCTGCCGCATCTGGGGTCTGCGGGCCACCGACCTCAACCAGGGGATCGTCTACGGCCAGCAGACGGAGGAGACCGTGCTGCACCCGGACCTGGCCACGCGCTTCGACTACGACGGCGTCTTCGGCACGGTGCTCAACCGCTTCTGCGTCCAGGCCGTCGTCGGCCATCCCCTCACCGTGTACGGCACGGGCGGGCAGACCCGCGGCATGCTCAACATCCTCGACACCCTGGCCTGCGTCGAGCTGGCCGTCCTCAACCCGGCCGATCCCGGCGAGTTCCGGGTGTTCAACCAGTTCACCGAGTCGTTCTCGGTCAGCCAGATGGCCACCATGGTGGCGGACGCCTTCGACGGCGAGGTCGAGGTCTCGAGCGTCCCCGACCCCCGGGTGGAGAAGGAAGAGCACTACTACAACGCCGCCCACACCAAGCTCCTCGACCTCGGGCTCGAGCCGCACCTGCTGACCCGGGAGGTCATCCGTGGCCTGCTCGACTCGGTGCGTGACCACCGGGACCGGGTCGACCTCGACGCCATCCGCCCGACGGTGAAGTGGCGCGAGACGGCGAGCACCCTGGCCACCTCGGGCTCGGCCCTGTCGCCGACGACGGCGGGCTGACCCGAGCCACGCCCACGTGCCGGCGGTAGCCGGCACTATCGTCACCGCGATGCCCAGACGACGACGGCGGTCGCGCTCACGCGTCCGGCCGACCGCGCCCGTCGTGACCCTGGTGGTCGTGGTGGCCGTGGTGGTCGGGTTGGCAGTCGGCTCGGTGGCGGCCATCTCGTCCGCCTCCGGCCCCTACCGGCGCCTGGTCGGGCACGGGTACGTGGACCTCGCCCTCCCGGTGGTCGACGCCTCGAACGCTACGGGCACGGCGCTGGACACGCTGATGGGTGCGGTCTCCGCACCGGCCACGACCCGGCTGCTGTTACAGCAGGGACTCGACCAGGCCGTCGCCGACTCGGCGCAAGAGGCGTCCCAGGCGGCGGCCATCGTGCCGCCCGGGCCGGCCGGCTCGGTGCCCGACCGGTTCGCCGCGGTGTTCGAGCAACGTGCGTCGGCGGTGTCCGCCATCCGGACCGCCGTCGACGGGCTGCTCGGCATGGCGCCGCTGCCGGTTGCCGGTGCGCCGGGGTCGGGTGGTCCGGCGGTGCCGTCCACCATCCTGCCGACGGGCACGGCATCGTCCCAGCTGGCCGCGGCGGGAACGCAGATCGCACAGTCGGATGCCGCCTATGCCGCGGTGGCGCAGGCGATCCGCACCATGCCGGGCGGCGGCCGCCTGCCCCCCTCCGCGTGGGTGCCCGCCGGTGCCGGCGCCACCGCGCCGCTCGGCGCTGCCGTACTCGGCTCCACGGCGGACGCCCTGGTGGCGGCGCCCGGCCTGGCCACCGTCCACCGGATGATCGTCTCCGCCCTGGGCGTGTCCCCTCCCGCCGCCGGGGGCGGGAGCGGAGCCATGGGCCAGGGATGTAGGGCCAGC
>JAKAZC010000418.1 GCA_021826655.1 Actinomycetes bacterium
GCGCCATCGAAGGTGCCGCCGGTGATCGAGAGGAGCACGCCGAGCCCGTCGAGGCCGGCGCCGCTGCCGGGGAACCGCACGTTCACCTCGAAGAAAGCGGAGGTGGCGAACGAGTCCCCGCCCCCGGCGATGCCGGTCGTCATGACGGGGGTTCCGGTCGTGCCGACCGCCTGGTTGAACCAGTTGTCGATGTCGTCGTAGGCGGCGAGCGTCCCCGGATCCATCGCCGGGACCGGGCTGCCCCAGACCACGGCGTCGTAGAGGATCTTGCCGGCCGCGGCCGCCTGGTCGGCCGTGAACCGCCCGGTCTGGCCGCCCCACCACCCTGCCGCTTGGGCCTGCCCGAAGGCAAACCCGAGCGCGTTGTCATAGGCGGTGTCGGCCCCCGGCGGCGCACCGCCCGCCGTGTAGTCGTATCCCGGAGCGGGGTAATCACCACCGCTTGCCGGTGGGTCGGCACAGAACCCCCAACCCTGGGCGGTCGGGAACCCCGGCCCGTAGGAGCCGTACCAGGTGTTGGCGCCCGAGTAGGTGGCGCAGAAGCCCGCAAACGGGAAGGGGGGAGCGCTGGTGGTGCACGGGGCCGGGCCGTCGGCGCCCGCCGGTGTCGGTCGCCCGCCGACCGCGTTCGTGGCAGCGAGGACGCAGGTGCCCAGGAGGAGTATCCCCGCCGCCACCCAGCACCAGCCCGAACGTCGAGATCTCTGTGTCCTGCGGTGCCGTGCACCGCAACTGTGCCGTCGCTCTGCTCGCCCGCTTCGCATTCGCAGGTCCTCCGCCGGAGTCGTCCGCCTCGAGCTACGGCCTGCGCGCCGGCGCCCCGGGTGTGGGTCGACGCCGCGGGCGCAGGCGGACCGCGGCGGGCAAGGGAGGGCCTCGAACCACTCGACGCCCTCCGTTTACCAAGGCCGACTCCCGCCGGTGCTCCCACTGCACTCCCACGTCGGCTCCCGGTTTCCCTCCCACCGCCGCCGGTCTCGCCGGTGGGAGCTTCCGGGGGAGGTGGCACGGGAGTGCCGGGCCCGTCGGCGTTCCTGTCGGGCAGACTGGAGGCGGCGGTCCTCGCCGGGAGGCGACCGGTCGGTACGCTGGCTGGAATGGGCCGGTCGCGAGGCTTCCTCGACGTCGACGAGGAGCTGCTGCTCGACGTGCGACCGCACTGGTCGTTTCTTTCCGGCCCCCTCTTCGTGCTGTGCCTGGCGCTCGTAGGGACGATCGCCGCGCTGATCGAGGTGCCGCAGGCTCCGTCGGCGGCCGTGCTGGCCCTGGCGGCGGCGGTGGGCCTTGCGACTCTGTGGGTCGCCGCCCGCGGAGTGCGCTGGCTCGGGACCCGGATCGTCCTCACCGATCGTCGGCTGGTCCTGCGCCGGGGGATGCTCGGGCGTTCGGCGGCTCAGCTCCGCTTGGCCCGCGTCGTCGAGATCCACTGCCGCCAGACCCTCGGCGGGCGGCTGGTCAGGAGCGGCACGCTGGTGGTCGACGTCCAGGGCGGCGACCTCGGCGTGACGGTCTCGCACGTGCGCGACCCGTGGGCGGTCCAGGGCCTGCTGGCCCGGCAACTCGACCGGTACGAAGCGGCGAACGCTGCCCGTGGGGGCGAATCGTGGCCTGCCGGCGGTGCCGCACCGGTCCCCGGTGCGGACCTCGCAACCTGGCACGGCGACCGGACTCCACCCCGCGGCGTCCCGGTGCCGCCCCCATCCGGCGCCTTCCCTCAGTCGTCGATTCCCGAGCAGCTGGTGCAGCTCGACGGCCTGCGGCGGCGGGGCATCATCACCGACGGAGAGTTCGAGGCGAAGAAGGCGCAGCTTCTGAGCCGGCTCTGATCGTCCCGGCCCGAACGCGCCCGGCCGGAGCTACCGTGGCGGCGTGACCACGCCTCGCTACCGGTGCGCCGCCTGCGGCAACCTCACCCGTTTCGATGTCACCACGACCCGCACGGTGCGGGCCTACTACCACTACACCGTGGGCGGGGAACTGGTGGTCGAGGAGGAGGAGACGCTCGCCGACTCGACCGACGAGGTTTCGTGCCGCTGGTGCGGCCATGGCCGCTCGGTCGAGGTCGTGGCCGAATCCGATGACGGTTGGACGGAGTCGCCGGTGGGTGCTTCCCAAGGGGACGCGAGCGAACCGTGACCGAGCCGGTCCGGCCGGCGCCGCAGCTCGGACGGCTGGTCACGATCCCGAACCACCCGGGCCCGCCGCTTCGGCCTCCGGCCGATATCGAGGGCATGACGTTGAGCGGTGAGCACCGGAGGGTCCAAGTGGTCGGCGTCTCTCGTCGTTCACTCCTCCTCTTCCTCTCCAATGGCTGCGACGGCTGCGCCGAGCTGTGGCCGGCGCTCGGCGGGGCGACCCGAACCCCTCTGGGGGCGTATGCAGACACCGTGGTGGGCATCGTCCGGAAGACCGCCAAGGAGGATCCCGGTGCCGTCGAATCGCTGGTGCCGGCGGGCGCGCTCGTGCTGGTGTCGGGGCAGGCCTTCGTCGGCTAAGCGGGCTTCGGTGCAGCGTTCTTCGTCCTTGTCGGCGGCCGGGGCACCGGGC
>JAKAZC010000419.1 GCA_021826655.1 Actinomycetes bacterium
GCCCTCGCCGCGCCCGCGTCACCCCCGTCACCCCCGTCACCCGCGGGAGCGTTCTCGCTGCGCCGTGGGAGCGCTGGGCCGCTACTCCTTGGGCGGCGTGTGGATGAGCTTCTTGTTGACGAACTCGTCGATGCCCAACGGACCCAGCTCCCGCCCCACGCCGGACCGCTTCGTCCCGCCGAAGGGAAGCTCGGGCCCCCCACCCTCGATCTCGTTGATCCACACCATTCCGGTGTCCAGCCGGTCGGCGATCGCCAAGCCGAGCGCCTCGTCGCCGGTGAACACCGACGCTCCCAACCCGTAGGGCGTGTCGTTGGCCAGGTCCACGGCCTCGTCCACGCTATGCACCTTGTAGATGACCGCGGCCGGGCCGAAGATCTCCTCGCGGTAGGCCCGCATCTCGGGCGTCACGTCGGTCAGCACCGTCGCCTGGACGAACGCCCCCGGCCCTGGGATGCGCTCCCCACCGAGGTGCACGCTGGCGCCCTTGTCCACGGCGTCGCGCACCTGGGACATGAAGTTCTGGGCCGCCTGTTCCGAGGAGAGCGGGCCGAACGTGGTAGCGGGGTCCGTCGGATCCCCCGGCACCTGCTCGGCCATCGCCTTGGTGAACTCGGTGACGAACTCGTCGTAGACGCGGTCCATGACGATCATCCGCTTGGAGGCATTGCAGGCCTGGCCGGCGTTCTCCATCCGGGCGGCCACCGCCTGCCGGGCGACACCGGGGACGTCCTCGGTGTCCACGACGATGAAGGGATCCGAGCCACCGAGCTCGAGGACCACCTTCTTCAGGTGCTGCCCGGCCAGGGACGCCACCGCGGTGCCGGCCCGCTCGCTCCCGGTCACGGACACCCCGGCAACCCTGGAGTCGCCGATCATCTCGGCTACCTGCTCGTTGGTGACGAAGACGTTGACGTACGCGTCCCGGGGTAGGCCGGCGTCGTGGAAGATCTCCTCCATTGCCAGCGCGGACTCCGGGCACTGGGGGGCATGCTTCAAGATGACGGTGTTGCCCACCATGAGGTTGGGAGCCGAGAACCGGGCCACCTGGTAGTAGGGGTAGTTCCAGGGCATGATCCCGAGCACCGGGCCGATCGGTGCCAGGCGGACCCATGCCGAACCGGGCTGGGGGGACTCCAGTGGCCGGTCCGCCAGCAGCCTCGGGCCCTCCTCGGCGTAGTACTCGTAGATCGAGGCGCTGAACTCCAGCTCGTCGACAGCGTCACGGGTGGGCTTGCCCATCTCGCGCGTGATGATGGACGCCAGCTGGTCGATCCGCTCCTTGTAAAGTCCCGCCACAGCCCGCAGGATCCCCGCCCGTTCCTCCACCGGCCGCTCCCGCCAACCTGCGTAGGCCGCGTGCGACCGCGCCATGACGGCGGCCAGCTCTTCCTGGGTGGCCGCGGCGAACTCCTTCTCCACCTCTCCGGTGGCGGGGTTGGTGACCTTGTACATGCTCAACGTGGCGCTTCCCCTTCCGGCGCGTACGCCCCGGGCCTTGGGCCGGGATGCCTGACGGCCCCGACTCCCTCGCTCCCTGTCTAGCAAGATCACGGCGGCCGCGCCGCTGCGCGGAACCGTCCGGCTCAGGCCTCCACCGCCCTCGCCGAGATGGCGGGGGCGCGGCGGAGCATCCGGCCACCAGCCAGCACAACCCCCACCCCGAGCGCCGCCGACGCAGCGGTCACCAGCCAGCCGTCGACGTACGACGCATGGGCCACGATCAGTCCGATGAGCACCGGGCCGAGCACGCCTCCGAGTCGTCCCCCGACTTGGGTGATCCCGGTGGCGACCGCCGGGGCGTGGGGATGGGACCGGACCACGGCAAAGTTGAAGAGCCCGTTCCACCCCCACCCGAAGCCAAGGGCCACGATCGCACCCACGGCGAACAGTGCCCGGTTCCCGAGGCCCGCTCCCGCGGCAACGGCGGCGTAGCCGGCCACTCCCGTCCCGAGCATCACCGCGATCACGGCGAAGTGGTGCCGGTCGCGCCGGTCGGCGCGCATCCCGCTGGCGATGCGGGCCGCCACCGCAGTCATGCTGGCCAGCGCCACCAGCAGGCCCGCTGTGCCTTTCCGGTACCCGATGTGGACGGCTGAGCTCACCAGGAAGGCCGTGCACCCCGTGGCGGCCATCACGCCCAGGCCGAGGCCGGCGGCCAGTACGGCCAGCGCTCCGGTGTGCACATCGGCCCGCGGCTGTGCCCGGTGCTGGCGGCGGCGCTCGGCCAGCGAGGTCCGCGCGGCCGGGATCGTCCAGGCTGCGCCCAAGGCGACCATCCCGCCGGCAAAGAAGGCCCAGCGCCAGCCCACGCTCAAAGCCAGGACGGGGACGGCCAGGCCTCCGAGCAGCGAAGCCAGCGGCACGGCCGACTGCTTGAGCCCGAAGGCGAGACCCTGGCGGTTCGCCGCGCTTCGGCGCACGAGGAAGAGGTTGGTGCCGGGGCTCATCGCACCGCTGAGACCGCCGGCGACGAACAGGAGCACGCTCAGGGCCCACCACGACGAAGCCACGCCGGCAATCACGACCTGGACCACCGCG
>JAKAZC010000420.1 GCA_021826655.1 Actinomycetes bacterium
CAGCCTCCCCTTCGTCCCCGACGACGGGGTTCGGCTGGTGGCCGTCGAGCCGGCATCGTGCCCGACGCTCACCGCCGGCTCGTTCGAGTACGACTACGGCGACACGGCAGGGCTCACTCCGCTCCTCCCCATGTACACGCTCGGGCACGACTTCGTGCCGCCGCCCATCCACGCCGGCGGCCTCCGGTACCACGGCGACTCCCCCATCATCAGCGCACTGGTCCGGGACGGGCGCATGGAGGCGGTCGCCTACCCCCAGTCCAAGGTCTTCGAAGCAGCCCTCCAGTTCGCCCGCACCCAGGGGACGATTCCGGCCCCCGAAACGAGCCACGCCGTCCGGGCGGCAATCGACGAAGCGCTGGCCGCCAAGGAGGAGGGAGCCGACCGGGTGATCCTGTTCAATTACTCCGGCCACGGCCTGTTGGACCTGGGCGCCTACGACGACTACCTGCACGGACGGCTGGACAGCTGATCCGGTAGACGGCCCGGTCGGGCAGTCGGCCCGGTCGGGGGGCGACAACCTCGGCGATCGGCGGACGAGGCCCGGTCGCGTATACCTTTCGACCGCCGACAACTCACCCCCAGTTTCCAACCCACGACGACCGACGAGGAGGCAGACGGTGGCCGAGGACGAGCCGACGAGCGTGACCCAGGCCAGGCAGGGCGTCCGGCAGTGGCTGGCCGACGCCTGGGATACACGGATCACCGTCGGGGACTGGTGGGCGCGGCTTGCCGACAGCGGCTGGGGATATCCCGACTGGCCCGAACAGTGGTTCGGCAAGGGTCTGGGCTACGCCGAGTCGGTCGCCGTTCGCGAGGAGTTGGGCGCCGCCGGCGTGATCGGTCCACCGGGCGGGGTCGGTCCCCAGATGGCCGCCAACGTGCTCTTCAACCACGGCACTCCCGAACAGCGGGAACGCTGGCTCCCGGTCCTGGCCAAGGGCGAGGAGAGCTGGTGCCAGTTCTTCAGCGAGCCGAACGCCGGCTCCGACCTGGCCAGTGTGCAGACCCGCGCCGTTCGGGACGGCGACCAGTGGACCGTGAACGGCCAGAAGGTCTGGAACTCGGGCACCCTGCACGCCGACCGAGGCCTTCTCGTAGCCCGCACCGACCCCGACAAGCCCAAGCATCGGGGCATTTCGTACTTCATCGTCGACGTCGACCAGCCCGGCATCGACATCAGGCCGATCCGCCAGATGAACGGCCGCACGGAGTTCAACGAGACCTTCTTCACCGATGCGGTCGTGCCCGACGACGCCCGCATCGGTGAGGTCGACGGCGGCTGGCGGGTGGCGATGACCACGCTCACGAGCGAGCGGAGCAACTTCGCCGGTGGCGGGGAGCACACGGTCCGCAGCGTCCTGGCCGGCAGGAAGGCCGGGTACCTCGACCGGGTGGTGCAGGACGTGCTGGCCGAAGAGGCCGAGGAATGGGACGGGGCGAACACGCCGCCCATCCACACCCCCGAGGACCTGATCGAGCTGGCCCGTGAGCTCGGCCGCGCCAAGGACCCGGTCGTCCGCCAGCGGATCGCCCAGGTCTACGCGGCCGCCGAGGCCATGCGTTTCACGGGCCTGCGGGCACACGCCGCGGCAGCGTCGGGCAAGTCGGCGGGCCGGGAAAGCTCGATCGTCTACCTCGGGGGGGTGAAGGTGATCCGGCTCTACCGCGACGTGAGCGCCGAGATCGCCGGACCGGCGGCCACGCTGGTCGGGCCCGACGCCCCTCGTGCCGGCGCGGTGGCGATGACGGTCATGACGGCGCCGTGCCACGGGATCCAGGGTGGGAGCGAGCAGATCCAGCGCAACATCATCGGTGAAGGCATCCTCGGCCTGCCCAAGGAACCGCAGGTCGACAAAGACATCCCCTTCCGCGACACCAAGACCGGCACGCCGCGGATGTGAGATCGGCCAGGCCGGCCGGGCCCTTGCGGAGCGCCCACGACACCGTTCGGTCGAGCATGCGAGACCGGTGCCGATCGACGGCGGCCCCCGGTGGTGGGAGGGGAGATGCCGGTGGAAGCTGACCTGCTGAGCCAGGCCCGGCGGGGAGACCACGACGCGTTCGAGCGGCTGGTGGCGCCCCACCGCCGGGAGCTCGAGGTGCATTGCTACCGCATGCTGGGCTCGCTGCAGGACGCCGAGGACGTGCTGCAGGAGACCCTCCTCGCTGCGTGGTCCACCCTCGAGGCCTTCGAGGGACGGGCGTCTGTGCGGACGTGGCTGTACCGCATCGCGACCAACCGCTGCCTGAACGCTCGCCGAGCCGCCCGGCGCCGCTCGTGGGCGGCCGCGCAGCTGCCGGTGCCGGCACCCGATCCCACCCGGCTCGGTGAGGTGCTCTGGCTCGAGCCGCTCCCCGACGCACTCCTCGACCAGGTCCCCGACTCCGCACCCGGGCCCGACGCCCGCTTCGAGGAGCGCGACGCCGTATCTCTCGCCTTCGTCACGGCTCTCCAGTTGCTGCCACCCCGCCAACGGGCCGCCCTCGTCCTGCGCGACGTCCTCGGTTTTCGAGCGGCCGAGGTCGCCGACATGCTG
>JAKAZC010000421.1 GCA_021826655.1 Actinomycetes bacterium
GTCGGTGCCACGGACGCTCACCCCCGACCAGCGCAACCGCTATCAGCGGCACCTGCTGCTCCCCGAGGTCGGCGAGGCCGGACAGCAGAAGCTGCTGGACTCCAAGGTGCTCCTGCTGGGCGCCGGGGGTCTCGGATCACCGGCCGCCCTCTACCTGGCGGCGGCCGGAGTGGGAACCCTGGGCATCATCGACATGGACGTCGTCGACGAGTCGAACCTTCAGCGCCAGATTCTCCACAACATGGACCGGATCGGCGAGCGGAAGGTCGACTCCGCCAAGAAGACCCTGACCGCCATGAACCCCGACATCACCGTGGCCACCTACGACGTGCGGCTCGGTGCCGACAACGTCCTGGACATCATCGACGGCTACGACGTCATCCTCGACGGCACCGACAACTTCCCCACCCGCTACCTCGTCAACGACGCCTCGCTCCTGAAGCGGGTACCGGTGGTGCACGGGTCGATCTTCCGCTTCGAGGGCCAGGTCACCGTCTTCGACCCCTACAACGGCCCGTGCTACCGCTGCCTCATCCCCGAACCGCCCCCGGCCGAGCTGGCCCCGTCGTGCTCCGAGGCGGGGGTGCTGGGCGTCCTTCCGGGCATCGTCGGGTCGGTGCAGGCCCTCGAGACGCTGAAGATGCTGCTCGGCCTCGGCGACCCCCTGGTCGGCCGGCTGCTGGCCTTCGACGCTCTCGAGGAGTCGTTCCGGACCTTCAAGGTCAGGCGCGACCCGGGGTGCCCGGCCTGTGGTCCCGACGCAGGGGAGATCGTCATCGCCGAGTACGACGAGCTCTGCATGCCCCATCCCCGCTGAGCCGGTCCGCCGGCGGTCCGGGCCGCCCGGATAGGCGCGCCGGCGCCGCGGTCTTTAACCTGGGGCCGATGACCCCAGACGCCAAGGCCCCCAAGGAGCACCGGACCGATTCCGGCATCGAGATCCGCCCCGTTTACGCGGCCGGTGACCTGGGGGAATGGGACCCCGGGAGCCGGCTCGGGGATCCGGGCAGGTTTCCGTTCACGCGCGGCATCCACGCCGAGATGTACCGGCAGCGGCTGTGGACCATGCGCCAGTACGCCGGGTTCGGCACCGCCGAGGCCACCAACGAGCGGTTCAAGTTCCTGCTGGACCACGGCCAGACCGGCCTGTCGTGCGCCTTCGACCTCCCCACCCAGATGGGCTACGACTCGGACCACCCCCGGGCCGAAGGCGAGGTCGGCAAGGTGGGCGTGGCCATCGACTCCCTGGCCGACATGCGGGTGCTGCTGGCCGGTCTCCCCCTCGACACCGTCACCACCTCCATGACCATCAACGCCACGGCGGCCATCCTGCTGCTCCTGTACCAGCTGGTGGCCGAGGAGCAGGGGGTCCCGGGGGAGAAGGTCCGGGGCACGATCCAGAACGACATCTTGAAGGAGTACATCGCCCGGGGCACCTACATCTACCCGCCCCGGCCCTCGATGCGACTGATCGTCGACACCTTCTCCTACTGCGCCGAGCACCTGCCCAGCTGGAACACCATCTCCATCTCGGGCTACCACATCCGCGAAGCCGGGTCGACGGCGGTGCAGGAGCTCGCCTTCACCCTGGCCGACGGGATCGCCTACGTCGAAGCGGCCCTGGCCGCCGGGCTGGGCGTGGACGACTTCGCTCCACGGTTGTCGTTCTTCTGGAACGCCCACAACAACTTCTTCGAGGAGGTGGCCAAGTTCCGGGCCGCCCGGCGGATGTGGGCGCGGATCATGACCGAGCGCTTCGGAGCCCGCGACGAGCGCTCGAAGACCCTCCGCTTCCACACCCAGACCGGTGGGTCGACCCTGACCGCCCAGCAGCCGGAGAACAACATCGTCCGGACCACCGTGCAGGCCCTGGCGGCCGCCCTCGGTGGCACCCAGAGCCTGCACACCAACGGCTTCGACGAGGCGGTGGGGCTGCCGACGGAGCGAGCGGCCAAGATCGCCCTGCGGACCCAGCAGGTGATCGGGTACGAGTCGGGCATCGCCGACACCGTCGACCCCTTGGCCGGCTCGTACTTCGTCGAGTGGCTCACCGACGAGGTGGAGAAGGGAGCCGAGGCCTACCTGCGGCGCATCGACGAGCTCGGCGGGGCGGTGGCGGCCATCGAGGTCCGGTTCATGCAGGGGGAGATCGAGAACGCCGCCTACGCCTACGCCAAGGCAGTCGACAGCGGGGAGAAGGTGGTCGTCGGCGTCAACCGGTTCGTCGACGACGTGAAGGAACCCGCCGAGGTGTTCCCCATCGACGTCGAGCTGCAGAAGAGCCAGATCGAACGGACGGCGCGGGTCCGCGCCCAGCGCGACCAGGGCGCCGTGGAGGTCGCCCTGGAGGACGTGCGGGCCGCGGCGCGCGGAACCCAGAACCTGCTCGTGCCCATGAAGGTGGCGCTGTCCCGCATGGCCACCCTGGGCGAGGTCTCCGACGTCCTCCGGGACGAGTTCGGCGTGTACCGGCCCGGGGCCTGACGGGCCCGCCACGGCCGGGGAACGAACCGGCCCCGACCTTCGACCGGCCCGGACC
>JAKAZC010000422.1 GCA_021826655.1 Actinomycetes bacterium
ACGCGGTGTGGACCATCACGACCGTGACCGCGGCGATGGCACGGAGACCGTCGAAGCAGGGGAAGTGGCGGGGCTTGACCGGCTCGTCGCGGCGCCGGCGGCGGAGGACCCCCCGCTTCTCCCCGGCCCCGGTCGCCTGTACGGCGTCGATCGCCTCGGGGGCGATGTCGGCCTCGGTCACCTCGGTTGCGACGTCGACGTCGATCGCACCGGGCGCGACGACGACGCCGGTACCCCCCGGCGCGACGTCGACGCCGACGGCCCCCACCACGGGCGCTGCGGCCACGGGCGTCTCGGCCGTGGGCGCCTCTGACGCGATCGCGAGGTCGACGTTCGCCGGGCCGGTCGTCACCGTGGTCTCGTCGTGGCTCATCCCGGCACCGACTCCGTCCTCGTCCCCTCGTCGCGCGAGCCCGTCACCCGTCCGGTCATCTCACCCCCTCGCCGGCCGGCCGTCGACCGCCGGCCGCGGGAACCTCGGCGAGCCTCGTGGGGGTCGCGCCTCGGGGCCGGCCGGGTTCCCAGGTTACCGGCTGCCGGGAGGCGGTCCGGGGAGACCCGTCCCTCAGCCCGCGAGCACGGGGCGCAGCACCTCGCCGGTGTAACTTCCGGCCGTCTTCGCCACGTCCTCGGGGGTGCCCTCGGCCACCACCCGGCCGCCGCCGTCGCCGCCCTCGGGCCCCAGGTCGACGACCCAGTCGGCCGTCTTCACCACGTCGAGGTTGTGCTCGATCACGACCACGGTGTTGCCCTGGTCGACGAGGCGCCCGAGCACGTCGAGCAGCCGCCGGGTGTCCTCGAAGTGCAGGCCGGTCGTGGGCTCGTCGAGGATGTAGAAGGTGTGGCCGGTCGGCCGGCGGCTCAGCTCGCTGGCCAGCTTGACGCGCTGCGCCTCGCCCCCCGAAAGGGTCGGTG
The DNA here is from genome assembly GCA_021826655.1 of Actinomycetes bacterium. The sequence goes on from JAKAZC010000422.1 coordinate 916, forward strand.
CCGGTTGCCCCAGGCGGACGTAGCCCAGGCCCACGTCGACCAGCGTCTGCAGGTGCCGGGCGATCTTCGGCTGGTTGGCGAAGAAGCCCAGCGCCTCCTCGCACGAGAGGTCGAGCACCTCGGCGATGGACTTCCCCCGGAACGTCACCTCGAGCGTGTCGCGGTTGTAGCGGGCCCCGTTGCAGATCTCGCAGGGCACGTACACGTCCGGGAGGAAGTGCATCTCGATCTTTATGGTCCCGTCGCCGGCGCAAGCCTCGCACCTGCCGCCCCTGACGTTGAACGAGAAGCGTCCCGGCTGGTACCCGCGGACCTTGGCCTCGTTGGTCTGGCTGAACAACCGGCGGATGTGGTCGAACACCCCGGTGTAGGTGGCCGGGTTGGAGCGCGGCGTCCGGCCGATCGGGGCCTGGTCGACCGCCACCACCTTGTCGAGATGGGCGATCCCGTCGACCTTGCGATGCCTGCCGGGCGGCGACTTGGACCGGTGGAGCTGCTGGGAGAGCGCCCGGAGCAGGATGTCGTTGACCAGGGTCGACTTCCCCGATCCCGACACCCCGGTCACCGCCACCAGGCAGCCGAGGGGGAAGCCGACGTCGATCCCCGTCAGGTTGTGCTCCGCTGCGCCCCTGACCGTCACCGTGTCGCCCGTGCCGGGACGACGGGAGGACGGGACCGCGATGCTCCGGCGGCCCGAGAGGTACTGACCCGTGAGCGACTCGGGGTTGGCGAGCAGCCCCTTCTTCCCCTTCACCGGACCCGAGTGGACGATTCGGCCCCCGTGCTCCCCCGCGCCCGGGCCGATGTCGACCACGTGGTCCGCTGTGCGGATGGTCTCCTCGTCGTGCTCCACCACGATCACCGTGTTCCCCAGGTCGCGGAGGCGGACCAGGGTGGCGATGAGGCGCTGGTTGTCGCGTTGGTGGAGCCCCACCGAGGGCTCGTCGAGCACGTACAGGACCCCGACGAGGCCGCTCCCGATCTGGCTGGCCAGGCGGATCCGTTGGGCCTCGCCACCCGAGAGCGTCCCGGCGGAGCGCTCGAGCGAGAGGTAGTCGAGCCCGACGTCGAGCAGGAACTGCATCCGCTCGCGAACCTCCTTCAGCACCCGGTCGGCGATCAGGTGGTCGCGCTCGGTGAGGTCGAGGTCGGCGATCGCGGACACGGCCCGCCGGATGGAGAGGCTGCACAGGTCGTGGATGCTCATCTCGCTGACGGTCACCGCCAGCGACTCGGGCTTGAGCCGGGCCCCGCCGCACGCCGGGCACCCGACCTCGCGCATGTACTGCTCGATCTGCTCGCGGGACCAGTCGGACTCCGACTCGGCGTGCCGTCGCTGCAACCACGGGATGATGCCCTCGTACTGGGTCTGGTACGAACGGCTCCGACCGAAGCGGTTCCGGTACTTCACGTGAACCTGCCGCTCACCGGCGCCGTACAGGACGAGCTTGCGGTCCTTGGCACGGAGCTTCGCCCACGGCGTGTCCACCGAGAACCCGCCCAGCTCGGCGATGCCGTTCACCAACCCCGTGAAGTACTGGCTGCGGGCGCCGGCCCAGGGGGCGAGCGCGCCCTCGGCCAGCGCGAGGGTGCCGTCGGGCGCCACCA
>JAKAZC010000423.1 GCA_021826655.1 Actinomycetes bacterium
ACGACCGCCGCCGCCGGGAGGAGCAGCAGCAGGCCGCGACCGATCTCCGGCACCCGTTGCGGCGATGGCGACGGCGGCTCCACGTCGTGAGGACGGAGCGTGACCGGTGCCCGCTCGGCGCGGAGCCGGGTGAGCAGCTCCTCGCCCAGGGCGAACACGTCGTGAGCCCCGTAACGGACCCTGGCAACGGCATCGCTGACGCCGTTCGCCTCGATGACCGTCGCCACCTCGAGGGCGTCGACCGGGTGGGGGACGGTCGCGGCGACGGTCCGCACGAGGTCCGCGACTGCGGCCTCACCTGCGGCCTCACCTGCGGCCTCACCTGCGGCCTCACCTGCGGCCTCACCTGCGGCCTCACCTGCGGGGTCCACGACGGCCTCGACGACCGGGTCGTCAGCCGAAGGAGCATCGGGATCGAGTGCCATGACACGAGGCGCCGAACCGGCGGGCTGCTCGTGGGCGACACCACCGTCGGCGTAGAGCTCGAGGATGCGGTCGTTCTGGGCGCCGAGGTCGAAAAGCGTCCTGACCCGCCTGCGGGCGGCCTCCCCCATCTCCTCGGCTCGCGCCGGGTCGGCAAACAGGTCCAGCAACGAAGCGGCGAGCCCGGCGTGGTCTCGGGGCTCGACGAGGATCCCGGTGTTGCCGAGTTGCTCGCCGATGCCGCCGACCGACGTGGCGACCACCGGCCTTCCGCACGCCATCGCCTCGAGCGTGGAGAACGGGAAGCCCTCCGAGACACTGGTGAGCACCACGACGTCGGCGTCCGCGTAGGCCGACATCGGATCGGACGCGTACCCGGCGAAGTCGACGATCCCATCGAGGCCGAGGCTGTCGCGCAATTCGATCATCTGGTCGAGGTACGCCTCGCCGCCCACCGGCGGCGTCCCATACAGGCGGAAGCGGATGTCGGGGCGGGCGTCCCGCACGACAGCTGCCGCCCGGAGGAGGGTCCCGAGGTCCTTGATGGGGTCGATCCGTCCCATCCACACCACGACCGGCGAGTCCATCCTGGCGCCGGGTGACCGGGCGGAGGTACCGGGGTCGAGGCCGTAGGTGACGGCGTCGAGGCCGTAGTGGACGGTGGCCACCCGGGCACGCGGGGCGCCCGTCCTCGCCTGCCAGCGCGTGTTGTAGTCGCAGCAGGTGGAGACGGCATCGGCCAATGCGTATGCCAGCTCCGTCGTGCGCCGGGCGAACCCCAGCGTGAGTAGCTTCAGGAACAGGCTCCCCCGGCCCGACGCCTCCCGGAGGTACGCCTCGCGCAGGTAGACGCCGTGTTCGGAGAACACGAAGCGGGAGCCGTGGTGCATCTTGAGGGCGACGGCCGGCAACGTGCACGATCCGGCCATGGTGGCATGGGCCACGTCCACCGCCGGGAGGGGCCGCGCCAGGGGCAGGAGCCAGTGGGTGATCCAGTGCATCCCGGTCACGAGGTCCGAGAACTGCAACGGGGCGTCGGGGTAGCCGGCCCGCGCTGCCGCGGGCGGGAAGGCCGCCCGCGCCGAGGTGACGAACGCGTCCCAGGCGGCGCGGTGGCGCATGGCCGAGTCGAAATCCGTATAGAGGAAGGCCGCGTAGAGCGCGGTCACCGTGTCGGCCAGCCCGACAGGATCGGCGGTCTCGGCCAGGAGCGCATCGACGAACGAACCGAAGGCGGGCACCAGGAGGTCGGCAACGGCGGTCCCGTCCACCGTTCGCCTGGCCCGGCGAAGGTCGCTCAGGCCGAGGTCACGCCGCGACTCGAGCGACTCCCTGGCACCCCAGAGCGGTACCCTCGTCACGTCGAGCACGTTGGGGGGCAGGTCGAACATCGGCTCGCCGTCGGGATCGCCGGTGATGGCGAGAACCTTGTAATCGACGTCGCGGAGGCCGTCGACGAGCAATCGGCACCACGTGCTCACGCCGCTGAACTGATAGGGGTACCCGCCCTCGGTGATGAGCAGGACCTGCAGAGCGCCGTCGCCGTCCGGCTCCCCACCGGTCCGGGCCTCGACGCCGAGTTCGGGCGCGACCAGCTCCGTCACCGCGCCGGGCCCCCGTCGTGGAGCGGCACGACCGGTGCCATGGCGGCGTGCCGGCAGTCGCTCACCCGAACACGGCCCCCTCCCATTCCCGTGTTCACGGCGACAACCTATCCGGACCGTGCCAGCTGTCGTGCGCTGCGGCGGAGGGCAGATCGTCGCCGCCCTGCCGGCAGCCTCGGGGCAGACCTACCGGGCGCCTCAGGGCACGGGGCGCCGGGGGCCGGGCTCCTGGGTGGGCATGGTCTGGTGGGCCGCCTGGGGGTAGGGCGGCTGGCTGTTGCCGATCTCCAACAGGTCGAGCTGGGTGCACCCCATGGCGAGCACCTGGTTCTTGCTGTAGGAGGCCGTGGAGGGCAGCGACGGCTTCGCCGTGTTCGGGCGCTTCATCTGGAGGGTCGCCGTCAGGTCGCCGACCGTCTTGCGCCGCCAGGCCGAGATGTTGGGCGCGGCGACACCGAAGCGGGTCTCGAGGAACCGGAG
>JAKAZC010000424.1 GCA_021826655.1 Actinomycetes bacterium
GGATGGGTCGGGATCGGCACCGGTCCGATCGGCACCGGTCCGGTCGGGATCGGCACCGGGTCGGGTAGCGTAAAGGGATGGTGAGCCTGGCGCGGGTGTCACCGGGCGACGCCCTGCACGAACTGCCCGGGGACCTGCTCGGGCCCGTGCTGCGCGAGTTCTCGGAGCGCCGGCCCGGCGAGGACCCCCAGGCGATCGTCCGCGCCGCGACGGTGGCCGCGCGAGCCCATGCCGGCCAGTTCCGCAAGTCCGGCGAGCCCTACGTGACCCACCCCCTTGCGGTCGCGGGGATCGTGGCCGAGCTGGGGCTCGACGCACCGACGATCGCCGCGGCGCTCCTGCACGACGCCGTCGAGGACACCGGGCTGACGCTGGAGGTGCTCGCGGAGGAGTTCGGGCCCGTGGTGGCCCGGGTGGTCGACGGCGTCACCAAGCTCGACCGCCTGCAGTTCGACTCGAAGGAGGCGCAACAGGCCGCCACCGTCCGCAAGATGCTCGTGGCCATGGCCGACGACTGGCGGGTCCTGCTGATAAAGCTGGCCGACCGGCTCCACAACATGCGGACCCTGACGGCGATGCCCGAATGGAAGCAGCGGCGGACCGCGCAGGAGACCTTCGACATCTACGCGCCCCTCGCCCACCGGCTGGGCGTCCAGCAGATCCGCTGGCAGCTGGAGGACCTCGCCTTCGCCACGCTCCACCCCAAGCAGTACGCCGAGATCGAGCAGATGGTGATGGCGCGCGCCCCCCAGCGCGAGGAGTACCTCGACAGGGTGCTCGTGTCGGTGCGCGAGCGTCTCGAGCGGACCGGCATCGAGGCCGAGGTGACCGGCCGCCCCAAGCACCTCTGGAGCATCTACGAGAAGATGGTCGTCCGCGGCAAGGAGTTCGACGACATCCACGACCTGGTCGGCATCAGGGTGGTGGTCGACTCGGAGAAGGACTGCTGGGCCGCCCTGGGCGCGGTCCACGCGATCTGGCCGCCGGTACAGGGGCGGTTCAAGGACTACATCAACACCCCCAAGTTCAACCTCTACCAGTCCCTGCACACGACCGTGATCGGGCTCGACGGCAAGCCCATCGAGGTGCAGGTGCGCACCGCCGAGATGCACCGCCGGGCCGAGTACGGCATCGCCGCCCACTGGGGCTACAAGGAGCGCGAGGACTCGTCCTCCGAGATGGCGTGGATGCAGCGGATCGCCGACGTCGGCGCCGAGACGACGGATCCGGTGGAGTTCCTACAGGCGTTGAAGCTCGACCTCGAGCAGGACGAGGTGTACGTGTTCACGCCGAAGGGGCGCGTGGTCGCCCTGCCGGCCGCGTCGAGCCCGGTCGACTTCGCGTACGCGATCCACACCGAGGTGGGCCACCGGTGCATCGGTGCCAGGGTGAACGGCCGGCTGGTCCCGCTCGACACCAAGCTGTCGTCGGCGGAGACGGTGGAGATCTTCACCTCCAAGTCGCCGACCGCCGGCCCCTCCCGCGACTGGCTGCAGATCGTGGCGTCCTCCCGTGCCCGCAACAAGATCCGCCAGTGGTTCAGCCGGGAACGGCGCGAGGACGCCATCGAGTCCGGCCGTGAGGACCTGGCCAAGGCCCTGCGGCGCGACGGCCTCCCGCTGCAGAAGATCCTCGGCTCGAGCGCGCTGCAGGCCGTGGCGGCGTCGATGAACCTCGGCGACCTCGACGCGCTGTACGCGTCGATCGGGGAGAGCCAGGTGTCGGCGCAGTCCATCGTGCAGCGCCTGGTGCGCGAGCTGCACGGGGGGGAGCTCGAGCAGCTCCCGACCACGGTGGCCCGCCGGGTCCGGGGCCCGCGCCCGGGTCACCGGTCCGGTGCCGGGGTGTACGTCGAAGGGCTCGACGACGTGATGGTCCACCTGGCCCGCTGCTGCACCCCGGTCCCCGGCGACGAGATCGTCGGGTTCGTCACCCAGGGGCGCGGGGTGTCGGTGCACCGCTCCGACTGCTCCAACGCGGCCGCGCTGTCCCGCAGGTCCCAGGAGCGGCTGATCGAGGTGGAGTGGGACCGGGGGAGCGAGGGCGTCTTCGTCGCCACGCTGGAGGTCCTCGCCTTCGACCGGTCGCGGCTCCTCGCCGACGTCAGCCGGGTCGTGTCGGAGCACCACCTCAACATCGTGGCCGCCCGGACGGCCACCACCCCGGACCGGACCAGCCGGATGGCCTTCGACGTCGAGCTGGCCGATCCTAACCACCTCCTCTCCCTGATCGCGTCCCTGAAGCACCTCGACGGCGTCTTCGACGCCTATCGCCAGCTCCCCGGCAAGAGGGCGTGATCCCCCGGTGAACGACGACCGTGACCCCGCGCGCCCCGCCGCTGCCGCCGGCGACCCGATGGCCGACGTCCCCGGCGGCGCCGCCGGGGACGGGGGCAACGACGCGCCGCGTGCCCCAGCGGGCACCCACGACGTGCTCTGGCCCGAGTCGACCCGCTGGGAGTCCTTCGTCGCCGGCTTCGCCGGTCAGGCGGAGCGGGCCGGGTTCG
>JAKAZC010000425.1 GCA_021826655.1 Actinomycetes bacterium
CTCCACCACGACCCCGTTGTCCACGAGCCGGGCGATCTCGGCATCGCCGTAGCCGAGCTCCCGCAGGACCTCGGAGGTGTGCTGGCCGAGCAGGGGCGGCTCGACCCGGTCGTCGTCGAGCCCCGACGAGAAGCGCAGGGGGTTACGGACGCGCACGTAGCGACCCTCGGTCGGATGCTCCGCCGGCTCGAAGAGGCCGACCGCCTGCAGGTGCGGGTCCGCGAGCACGTCGCCCACCCCGTTCACCGGCATGGCGGGCACGTCGAGCCCGCGCAGGAGCGAGAGCCATTCGGCGGTCGATCGCTCGGGCATCACCTCGGCCACCATCGTGTACAGGGCCTCGGAGTTCGCCGTCCGCGATCGCTGGTCGGCGAATCGGGGGTCCGAGACGAGGCCGGGCCGGTCGATCAGCTCGAAGAAGGCGCGCCAGTGGCGGTCGTCGTAGAAGACCACGCTCAGCCATCCGTCGGCCGTCCGGAACGGGCGCCGGTCCTCGGCCAGCACCCGCTGGTAGCCGGGCGGGCCGGTGGGTGGCTCGAACGTCGACCCGTAAAGGTGTTCGAGCAGCACGAACGAGGTGAAGCTCTCGAACATCGGCACCTCCACCGCGCAACCCTCGCCGGTGCGGTCGCGCTGCACGAGGGCGGCGCAGACCGCGCCGAACGCGAAGAGCCCGGCCGTCTTGTCGGCGACCACGGTCCTCACGTAGTCGGGCCGCCCGCCCGGACGGGACTGCATCGACACCATGCCCGACGCCGCCTGAATGACGTCGTCGTAGGCGGGGAGGTCCGCGTAGGGCCCGTCGGACCCGAAGCCCAGCAGGGCGACGTGGACGAGGCGCGGGTTGCGGGCCCGGGTCGTCCCCGGGTCGGCCCCGATCCGAAGGGCCGCCGCCGGACGCATGTTGTGCACCAGCACGTCGGCCCAGTCGACCAGCCGGGTCAGCACCCCCTGCCCCGCCGGATCCTTCAGGTCGACGGAGATGGCGCGCTTGTTCCGGGCGACGGCCATGAACAGCGGGCCCATCGCCTCGGTGGGGGCCGGGCCGATCCGCCGGACGATGTCGCCGCCGGGTAGCTCCACCTTCACCACGTCGGCGCCGAGATCGCCCAGCAGGAGGGTCGCGTACGGACCGGAGAAGACCGTCGTGAGGTCGACGACCCGGACGCCGTGTAGCGGCCCCGCCACGCTCGCGTCCCTCATCCGGCGGGGCGCTGTCCGGCGGCCCTGCGCTGCTCGAAGAAGTCGGTGAGGAGCGTGCCGCACTCGTGCCCGAGCACGCCGGGCACCACGGGGAGCTCGTGGTTCAGCCTCGGGTCGGCGCACAGGTTGTAGACGGAGCCACACGCTCCCGCCCGGGGGTCCGCGGCACCGAAGACGAGCCGCCCCACGCGCCCGGCCACGAGCGCCCCGGCGCACATGGGGCACGGCTCGAGCGTGACCACCAGTGTCACCGGGCTGAGGCGCCAGGCCCCCAGGGACCGCGCGGCGTCGGCGAGGGCGAGCAGCTCGGCGTGTGCCGTGGGGTCGGCCCGCAGCTCGCGCTCGTTGTGCCGCGCCGCCACCACCTCTCCTCCCACGAGCGCCACCGCCCCCACCGGCACGTCACCGTGCGCCGGTGCGAGCGTGGCCTGGTGAAGGGCCAGTCGCATCGCCGCCTGATCGGTGAGCGGGGCATCTCGGGGCGCGTCGATGAGCATGTGGCGGAGGAGGTGGGATTTGAACCCACGGTGGGTTGCCCCACACACGATTTCCAATCGTGCCGATTCGGCCGCTCTCGCACTCCTCCCCGGGGCAAGCGTCGACAGGCTAATCGAGCCGGCCGGGAGGGCCGGTCGTCCGCGACTACACTGGCATCCCGCCGGGCCCGACGTTGGGCGCGGCGGCCGGGTCCTGCGCAACGGCCGCTCGTGAATCGAGTCAGGGTCGGAAGGCAGCAGCTCTCAGCGGGTGAGGCCGTGTGCCGCAGCCAACCTGGCCGCCGCGCCGAGCGCCGGCGCCGCCCCCAGTCCGGGGCCCCGGCACCGCCGGTAGGCTCGCCCCGCATGGACGACGGGCACGGGCCGGCAGCAGGGGCGAGCGCGGGGGACGGCGGCGAGCCCTTCGTCTCGCTCTACCGCCGGTTCCGGCCCGGTCGCTTCGGGGAGCTCATGGGCCAGCCCCACGTGGTCCGGGCGCTGCAGACGGCGGTGCGCGACGGCCGCGTCGCCCACGCCTACCTCTTCAGCGGGCCTCGGGGGACCGGGAAGACCTCCACGGCGAGGATCCTGGCCAAGGCCCTCAATTGCGCGGACCCCCAGGACGGGGAGCCGTGCGGGGTCTGCACCTCGTGCGTGGAGATCACCCGCGGGAGCTCGCTCGACGTCCACGAGCTCGACGCCGCCTCCAACAACGGCGTCGACGCGATGCGCGACCTCGTGTCGCACGCCGCGCTGGGGACCCCGGGACGGTCCAAGGTCTACATCGTCGACGAGGTGCACATGCTCTCGAACGCAGCGGCG
>JAKAZC010000426.1 GCA_021826655.1 Actinomycetes bacterium
ATTCGAGCTCGGCCTCGCGGAGTGCCCGGCGCAGCGGAGCAGACAGCGCGTTGCGCACCGGCGCCAGGGGGTCGAGCGTCACCATGCGGTCCTCCTCGTGTTCCGGGGTCACGGCGGCACCCGGGCCACCGGTGCACCTGATCCGGGCCGGCTCGGACCATAATATACCAATGGTAGGTTCATCACGCTCCACGGCAGCCCCCGGGAGCGGCCGTCCGATCCCCGACCATGGCCCGGCCTCCCCGAGTAGCCCGGCCTCCCCGACTCGGGCGGGACGACCGGGGCGACCGCTGGGTCCCCGGCCCGACCCGGACGAGCGCCGGGCGCTCCTGCTGGCTGCGACCCGGGCGGCCATCGCCGATCTGGGCCCCGACGCCTCCATGGCCGCCATCGCCGAGCGGGCCGGGTTCGCCAAGCCCGTCCTCTACGCCACGTTCGCCGACAAGGCGGCGTTGGCCGCCGAGCTGGGGGCGACGATCGCCGCCGAGCTCCGGGCGTCGATCATGGCCGGCGTCGTGTCGGCTTCCTCGCCCGAGGAGGGCCTGCGCCTGGCCATCGACGCCTTCTGCCGGTTCGCCGAGGCCGAGACGGCGCTGTTCCGCTTCTTGGTGCAGGGTGCGGCCGGGTTCGGCAGGGCGTTCGGAGAGCGCCAGCTGCCCGCCGAGGTCGGTGACGCCATGACCGATCTCATCGCCGCCGGGCTCCGTCAGGCAGGTGCCGACCCGGCCATGGCACCGGCGTGGGGGTACGCCGTCATGGGCGCCGTCTTCATGGCCGCCGACTGGTGGGTGGACACGCACGCGTTGTCCCGGGCCGAGCTGGTCGACCACCTCACATCGCTCCTGTGGGAGGGCATGGGCCGGGCCGTCCAGGTGTAGTCGCCTGAGCGTGCCCATGCCCGGGTCGACACCGCGGACTGCCGGTCACCATGGGAACGATCGGGCACCGAGGAGGGACGGTACGGATTCCCCCGCCGGGACGGGCGGCCGGTAACGTCCGGAGCGACGCGGCCGACCGTCGGCCGGGCAGGACGATGTGAGGTACCGATGGCGCCACCCGCCGACGCAACCGACCACACCCGCCGGGCGCTGGAGGCAGCAGCCGCCGGCCTCGACCTGACCGACACCGCCGACTTCGACGACGCCCGGCGGGGCTTCGTCGCTCCCCTCCCCGACGGCGGGGTCGTCCGCAACGCGGAGGGCCGAGTGGTGTGGGACGCAAACCGGTACGCGTTCGCCGACGGGGGCGACGCCCCCGATACCGTCCACCCCAGCCTGTGGCGCCAGGCCCAGCTGATGAACGTCTCGGGCCTGTTCGAGGTGACCCCTGGCGTCTACCAGGTCCGCAGCGCCGACATCTCCAACGTCGACTTCATCGAGGGCGAGACGGGCGTGATCGTGGTGGACCCCCTCGTCTCCGCAGAACCGGCCCGCATGGCCCTCGACCTCTACCGGGCCCACCGGCCCGGGCGGGAGGTGGTGGCCGTCATCTACACCCACAGCCACATCGACCACTTCGGCGGCGTTCGTGGGGTGGTCACCGACGACCAGCTGGCCGCCGGGTCCGTGCGCATCATCGCCCCGGTGGGTTTCACCGAGGCCGCCCTGTCCGAGAACGTCATCGCCGGCCCGGCCATGGGCCGGCGGGCCTCCTACATGTACGGCATGCACCTGGAGCCGGGGCCACGGGGCGGCATGACGTCCGGGCTCGGGCTGGCCACCTCGTCGGGGTCCGTCGGGTTCGTCGCCCCCACCGAGGAGATCACCGAGGACGTCCAGGAGGTGACGGTGGACGGGGTGCGCTTCACGTTCATGCTCGCCCCCGACACCGAAGCCCCCTCCGAGATGCTCTTCCACCTGCCCGACCACCGGGCCCTGTGCTCGGCGGAGGACGCCACCCACACCCTCCACAACCTCTACACGCCGCGGGGCGCACGCACCCGCGACGCCAAGCGGTGGGCCCACTACATCGACCAGGCCATCCTCCGCTTCGCCGCCGACAGCGACGTCGTCTTCGGGCAACACCACTGGCCGGTGTGGGGGGCCGACCGGGTGGTCGACTTCCTCGAGGGCCAGCGCGACGCCTACAGGTACCTCCACGACCAGACCCTGCGACTGGCCAACGAGGGGTACACCATGCTCGAGATCGCCGAGATGCTCGACGTCCCGAATGCGCTGGGCCCCGCCTGGCACACCCGCAGCTACTACGGCAGCGTGAGCCACAACGTGAAGGCCGTCTACAACTTCTACCTGGGCTACTTCGACGGCAATCCCGCCCGCCTCCACCCCCTGCCCCCCGAGGACGCAGCAGCCCGCTACGTCGAGCTCATGGGGGGCGCCGATGCGGTGGTGGAGCGGGCCAGGGCCTCGTTCGATGCCGGCGAGTACCGGTGGGTGGCCCAGGTGCTCGACCACGTCGTCTTCGCCGACCCCACCCACACCGGGGCCCGCGAGCTTGCCGCCGCGGCCATGGAGCAGCTCGCCTACCAGACCGAGAACGCG
>JAKAZC010000041.1 GCA_021826655.1 Actinomycetes bacterium
GTCGGCCCGGTACGCGTCGATCCACTCGGGTGGCACCGTGTCGGGGATCACGGTCGGGACACCGAGGGTCGGGCCGTCCCCGCGCATGCCCCCGGTTGACGTCCGCTCGGCCGCACGCAGCAGGGATCGCCAGACCACGGCGGAGAGCACGAGCGTTCCGACGACGAGGAACATGTCCATGGCGATACCTCCATCGGTTGGCGGGTCACCGGTAGGTCGTGCACCCCGGCCGATCGGGCGCTCCCGCACTTGGCAGTGTGTCCCGCCGCGGAATCGGTGACCAGGGTCCTTGGTCATGTCGTACCCTTCCGCCAGGTGCTCCTCGCCGCACGGCACGTGTCACCGGCGGCCCGGGCCTGGTTCCCGACCGACGTCACGCTGTTCGGATACACGCAGCCCACCGGCATGGAACCGGCCATCGTCGTCGTGTTCGCCCCGGTGTTCCTCGTCCTCGCCTTCCGCGGGCTGTCCGAGCCCGAGGAGCGGAGGTCGGCGGAACCGGACGGATCTGCAGGCAGGGGCACCGGTGGGGGTCCGGTCGGGGATCCGCAGCCGTGGCCCCGAAGCGATCCGCCGGGCGGGCGCCGGCCGACCGACCGGCCGCCGCGACCGTCGCCGGACCGGATGCTCCGTGCGGTACTCCGGCGCGGAGGTGCACCGTCTCCCCCGAGCGCGCAACCGGAGCTCGCCCGATCGACGTGCGCCGGTACGACGATCCCTGGCGGGCACGGTGCCGGTCACGACGCCCGCGCCGTCGAGGACCGTCACGCCATGGGCCGAGCCGCCCGAGGGCTCCCACCCACGGCGTGCACCCCCCCCGGGGGGGGATGCGCCCGGTCCGGTCGCGGGAGTCCGCTGGTACGCTCCGGCGGTGGTCCTACGGAAGGTGTCTCCGCCGGTGGCATCGGTCATCGTCCGTGCCGCGGTGACCGTGGCCACGACCGGAGGGACGACGCCGCTCTCGGCCGCCGATCGGCGCGGGATCACCAGTGCGATGGCCACGGTGTTCGGCGTGCCGGGCGACCTGGATGTCGGCGCGCTGGCGCCCGTCTCGTCGGGTGAGCTGGTCCGGGTCGTCGACGACGGTGGCCTCCGAACGGACCTCGTGCGGATGCTCGCCGTCCTCGCGCTGCTGGACGGCACGGTGGAGAAGGGCAAGATCGACCTCGTCCTCGACTTCGCCAGCGCGCTGCACGTCCATGCCGAGTTCGTCGATGCCCTCCACCAATTGCGGCTGGATCATGCGCGTTGGGTCGGCTACGACATGATCCGGGCCAACGTCGCCACGATTCCGGGGGTCCCGTGGCATCCCGACGACCCCTATGCGCCGTTCCTCCCGTACGGGGGTGCCGGCACCGACCCGGTCCTGTCCGAGCGGTACCAGCGGCTGGGCTCCCTCGATCCGGGGACCCTCGGGCGCTCGTTCTTCGAGCACTACAAGGGCAACGGCTACGCGTTCCCCGGAAGTTCCGAGGGACTGGTGGAGGCGTGGGCGACCCCGCACGACTGCCTCCACGTCCTGTCCGGATACTCCACCTCGGCCCAGGGTGAGCTCCTCGTCGCCGCGTTCACCGGTGGAGTCCTCGACCCGGCGATCGACTTCATGGAGAGCCACGTCCTCCCGACCATCCTGATCTATCACCTGGGGATCGACATCAACAAAGGCCTGAACGCCGGGGACCGGGGTCGGATGGGCGCCGACCCCACGTGGGCGGACAACTACGACGGGAACGTCCACCTCGGTCTCGACGCCGCCAAACTCTGGGTCGCCTGGGAGCGGGGTCGGGCGATGACCGAGGACGTCTACTCCGGCCACTGGGACTTCTGGGCCCACACCACCACGACGGTCGGCGAGCTGCGGACACGCTGGGGCATCACCGACCTGGCACCCGGGTGGGCTGCGGTCGGGGACGACGCGGTGCACCGGGACGACTTCGAGCGGCCGGGCATGCCGGCTCCACCCGCCGTCTCGACCACGCCGATCGCGGACCGACCTCCGGCCCGGGCTCCGGGCTGATCCCGTCGCGAGGGCGCAACGTTCGCTACGGGTGGCGGTCCACGCGGGCGGGAGGTCGCTCCACCGGACGTGACCGGGCGAACGTCTCCTCGACCTGAGCGGGGGACAGCGGATAGCCGAGCAGGTAGCCCTGCAGGTAGTCGCTGCCGAGCTGCTGGACGATCGACCGCTCGGCCTCGGTCTCGACCCCCTCGGCCACGACCTCCAGCTGGAGGTCGTGGGCCAGGCGGACCACGGCCCCGATGATCCGGGTATCGCCGTGCTCGGCCACGTCCCGCACGAAGCCCCGGTCCACCTTCAGCTGGTCCACCGGGAACCTGCGCAGGTAGGCCAGGGACGAGTAGCCCGTCCCGAAGTCGTCGATCGACAGCCGGAGGCCGAGGGCATGCAGGTCCGACAGCACGGACTCGTAGTCCGTGTGCTCACCCAGGAGGATGCTCTCGGTGATCTCGAGCACCAGCGCCTCGGGCCGGAGCCCGGCATCGGTCAGCGTCCGAGCGACGAGTGACGGGAACCGAGGGTCGGCGAGCTGGCGCCCCGAGACGTTGACCGCCATCGACAGGTGCGCACCCAGGAGCGTCGTCCAGCGGACCGACTGACGGCACGCCTCGTCGAGCACCCAGGCGCCGATGGCCGGCATGAGTCCGGCCTCCTCGGCGGCGGGGATGAACTCGACGGGCGGGATGTCCCCCCGCTCGGCGTGGTGCCAACGGCAGAGCGCCTCGAATCCGGCCAGGGACCCGTCGGCCGTCGCGAAGATCGGTTGGTAGGCGAGTGTGAGCTCGCGGCGCTCCAGGGCGCCGCGTAGCTCGCTCGCCACGGCGAAGGTGGCAGGATGCGCGTCGGCGCCCAGGTGGACCACGGCGACCTTGTTTCTGCCGGACCGCTTCACCCCGTACATGGTCGTGTCGGCATGGGCGAGGACGTCCTCGGACCGGCAGTTGGCACCGGTCACCACGGCGACGCCGATGCTCGCCGTCATGTGGAGCGGCTCGCCGGCGATCATGACCGGCTCCGCGATCGTCTCGTGCAGCCGCTCCGCCAGCACCCGGGCTTCGACCGCCGGGTCCCCCAGGTCCTCGAACAGCGCCACGAATTCGTCACCGCCGAACCGGGCGACGGTGTCCTCGGGGCGCACCTGACGGGTGAACCGTTCGGCGAGTTCGGTCAGCAGCAGGTCGCCGCAGCCATGCCCGAAGGAGTCGTTCACCGCCTTGAACTCGTCCAGGTCGATGAAGACCACCGCCAGGCCGCGCGAGCGCCGGTCGATCCGGGAGATCGCCGTCTCCAGGCGGGCCAGGAAGACGGCCCGGTTGGCCAGCCCCGTCAGCTGGTCGTGGCTGGCCAGGTGCAGAAGCTTGGCGTGGAGGTCCTGGAGCTCCAGGTCGTACTGCTTCGCCATCCGCACCATGCTGGAGTTGCAGCTCCGGTCGACCATTGCGGTCGCCGCGTCGAGCACCTCCTGGTCGGTGCCGAGGCGGGCCGCCTCCTCCGCCAGCACCAGGCAGGTGGCGTCCTTCCACCACAGGTTGAGCTTGGTCACCAGGGCCACCGAGAGCACGCCCTTCGGCCCGTCACCCCCGACGTCGGCCGCCGGGACGGGCACCTGTCGGTCGGCCGCCCCCGCGGCGATCGCCATCTCCTGGTCGTTGGCGGCGGCATTGCCCAACGAGGCGATCCGGTCCCGTTCCTGGTCACCGGCCCCCGATCCGGTCTCGAGCCAGTCGGCGATCGCCGTGACGGCCACCGAGGTGATGTCCCACATGGGGTGGCGGGCGACCTTCTCGAGGGTCATGTCCGGCACCTGGGCGACATACCGCAATTGACACATCCGCTGGATGTCCTGGTTCCTCGCCTCCAGCGCCCTGCCCAGCGCGACCCGGCCGACGACGGCACCGTCGGTCGCACGGAGTCCGTCCAGCGCGGGACCTTCCGGATCCGATGCGAACTCCAAGGAGTACACGTCCATGCCTCGTACGTCGACAGCAACGAGGGCCAGCTTGAGCCATGACGCCCCAGGCGGCGTCCCGGGTCACCGCGGGGTCGTCGGGCACGGTGCCCGGGGTGCAGCGGTCGCAGAACCGGCACCTGGACCGGTCCGGCGGATCGAGCTGCCGGGCCCGGAGCTTCGGGCGGCGGAACCTTCCGCTGGACGGGCCCGGTACGGTGACGGTAGGGGCACGACCTGACGATCAGATGATGGACGGTGCGCCGCATCCCGACACCACCCCCTCAAGGTGGGCCACCCGATGGTCGATGCCTGGATCTCGTCCCCGTTCCGCGAAACCCAGGAGCACGACCCGATGGCGGCTGCAACCACACAGGAGTCCACCGACCCCGATGCGAACTCCGCAGACGTGGAGGCCGCCGACGGGATCGTCGGCACCCTCAAGAAGTTCGGTCCGAACTACGTGGCCTACGCCATCGGACCGTTCGCCCTCGTCGCCATCATCGTGCTCATGCACTTCGGTGCGGTCGTCCGGGAGCCCGCCTGGCTGTGGGTGGCGGTGTTCGTCGCCGTGCCCACGTCGAGTCTGGTGGCCGACCACGTCTACCGGGCCCATCCCTCGACGGCCACCATGCACGTCCGGATCGGCGTCCAGGCGGCGGCGGTGGCCGGGGTCATCTACCTCACCGGATGGGGTCCGGTGCTGTGGGGGGCCTTCGCGTTCCTGGCTCTGGAGAACGTGTCCCACGGCGGCTCCAGGGTGTGGAGCATCACCGCCTTCTGGAGCCTGGTCGCCATCGCGGCCGGTCAGGTCCTCATCGCAGCCGGGTGGATGCCGTCCGAACTCACGCCGTCCGAGGGGAACTCGCTGGCGGTCATGGGGGCCTTCGTCCTGGTCATCGTCATCGGGATGGCCGGCATCACCATGCGCAAGAAGGAGAACGCCGAGACGCAGATGCGACTCAGCGAGGACCGCTTCCGTTCCCTCATCCAGGACTCGTCGGATGTCACCATGGTGATGGACGACGCCGGTATCTGCACCTACGTCAGCCCGGCCAGCGAATTCCTCCTGGGCATCGCACCCGAGGAGATGGTCGGGGAGCTGGCCACGGATCTGGTCCATCCCGACGACCGCGGGCGGGTGGAGACGCGGCTCGGCCCCGGCTTCCAGGCGGCTGCGGGCTCGGCCCTGCTGCAGTTCCGGATGTTGCGCCGCGACGACACCTGGTGCGACGTCGAGGCCGTGGTGACCAATCAGCTGGACCGGCCGTCCGTTGCCGGCTACGTCGCCCACGTCCGGGACATCACCGAGCGCAAGGAGTTCGAGGAACTGCTGGCCCACCGCGCCCTGCACGATCCACTCACCGGCCTGGCGAACCGCCAGCTGATCCTCGACCGGGCCGAGCAGATGATCAATCGGGCCCGGCGGTCCTTCGAGCCGATCGCCGCGTTCTTCATCGACCTCGACAACTTCAAGGACGCAAACGACTCGCTCGGGCACGCCGCGGGTGACCGGCTGCTCCAGGCGGTCGGTCGACGATTCGAGTCGATCCTGCGGGCCAGCGACACCGTGGGGAGGCTCGGAGGCGACGAGTTCGTGATCCTCGCCGAGGGCCTGACGCTCGCCGAAGGTCCCCAACCCGTCGCCGAGCGGATCCGGGAGGTCCTCCGGAAGCCGTTCTCCATCGAGGGCTTCGAAGGGATCCAGGTCAGTGTCACCGCGAGCATCGGCATCGCCATGGGCGACCGGTCCTCGGCCCAGGAGCTCCTTCGGGACGCGGACATCGCCCTCTACCGCTGCAAGGCCGCCGGCCGGGACCGCGCCGTCCTCTTCGAGCCCGCGATGCAGGCCGCCGTCGCCGGCCGGCTCGAGCTGCGGTCGGACCTCGACTCGGCGCTCGCCAACGGCCAGTTCTTCCTGCTCTACCAGCCGATCGTCGACCTCGACAGCACCGACATCCGGGGCGTCGAGGCCCTCATCCGGTGGCAGCACCCGACGCGTGGCGTGATCCCGCCCAACGACTTCATCCCGATCCTCGAGGACTGCGGACTGATCGTCGACGTCGGAAGATGGGTCCTGGACACGGCCTGTGCACAGGCCGGCGTGTGGCAACGTCTCGGCTACCAGACGACGATGTCGGTCAACGTCTCGATGCGGCAGCTCGAGTCGGACTCCCTGGTCGACGACGTGCAGCGCGCGCTCACGGCCAACGGTCTCGACCCCGGCACCCTGGTCATCGAGGTGACCGAGACGGCCCTGATGAAGGACGCCGAATCCACGGTCTCGCGGCTCAAGCGACTGAAGGAGCTCGGTGTCAAGATCGCCATCGACGACTTCGGCACGGGATATTCGTCGTTGGCGTACCTACGCCAATTCCCGGTGGACGTCCTCAAGATCGACCGGGCGTTCATCGCCAGCATGGACGGCTCCGAGGACTCCTTCGCGCTCATCCGGACGATGGTGGAGCTGGGCCGGGCGCTCGGACTGCTCACCCTGGCCGAGGGCATCGAGGACGAGCAGCAGCTGGAGTGCCTCCGGATCAACAACTGCCACAGCGGGCAGGGCTTCATGTTCTCCAAGCCGGTCGAGCCGGTGATGGTCGAGGCGCTCATGGCCCACACGGCGCGCAAGGCGAGGGACGGAGCGCTCCGGAACCCGGCCTATCCGAACGTGCGTCCGGGCTGATCCCACCGGCGGCGTCCCGGCATCATTCGACGAGGGCGCCGATCGGCACCGACAGGGGCCCGCCCTCCCGCACGCCGGCCACGAGCCCGGCCAGCAGGGCGATGCACCCGAGGAGCGAGGCGGTCACCGAAAAGGCGTGGTCGACCGAGCTCGTGACCCGTGCGCCCCCCCCGGCCACGTCGAAGACCAGCCCGGTGATCGCCAGTCCGAGCGAGGTCCCCATGCCGCGGGTCATGTTCAGCACGCCGGAGGCCACGCCGGCCTGGTCGGGGCGGGCGGAACCCATGATGGCGGCGTTGTTGGGAGGCGTGAACGCCCCCATGCCGGCGCCCACCACCGCAAGGAGCACCACGAACAGTCCGGTCGTGGGCCGCAGGGCTGCCAGCGCGAAGAGGCCGCCCGCCACGCAGGCCATCCCTCCGACGGTGAGCGGTCGGGGTCCCAGTCGGTCGGCGAGCCGCCCGGCCACCGGTGCGGTCACGCCCAGCGCCAATGGCATCGCCATCAGTTCTAGGCCGGAACGGCCCGAACCCAGGCCGACGCCCCGCTCGAGGTAGAAGGGCACGAGGAACAGGACGCCGAACATCACCAGGTACGACAGCAGCCCACTCGTGACCCCCGCGCTGAACCGTGAACTCCGGAACAGGTCGAGGTCCAGCATCGGCTCCGCACAGCTCCGTTCGCGGCCGATGAAGGCCACGACGAGGATCGTCCCGGCCACCAGGAGTCCGACGATGAGCGGCGACGTCCATCCGCGGGAGTTCCCGAACGAGACGCCCGCGAACAGGGCCACGACCGCGGGGAAGAAGAGTGCGAATCCGAGCCAGTCGAAGGGCGTCGGGTCCTGGAGGTGGCGGCTGCGGGGGACCAGCAGGACGCCGGCGACCATCCCCAGGAGGCCGAAGGGCACGTTGACGAAGAAGATCAGGCGCCACCCGCCGGCCGCGAGCAGGAAGCCGCCCACCGTGGGGCCCAGTGCCAGTCCCACGGCCTGGGCGGCACCCTGGATCCCGATCGCCTTCCCGAGGGAGGGCTTGGGCACGGCCAGGACGATGATGGCCACGCTGTTGGCCTGGAGGAGTGCCGCGCCGACGGCCTGCAACGCCCGGAACCCGATGAGCGCCCCGAGCCCCGGGGCCAGCCCGCAGAGCGCAGACCCGATGATGAAGAGGCCGAAGCCGTAGACGTAGAGCAGCTTGCGACCCCACATGTCGGCGAAGCGCCCGACGGCCACGACGGTCGCCACCAGGACCAGGAGGTAGCTCAGGCCCACCCAGGTGACGGCGCCCACGCTGGCGTGGAAGGTGCGCTGGAGCGTCGGGAGCGCCACCGTCACGATGCTGGCGTCGAGCTGCCCCATGAAGGCACCGATGCAGACGGCGGCGACCGTCAGCCAGAAGGCCCCCGGTCGGTTGCGGATGGACGCGGGGCGCCTGGGCTCGACGAGCAGGCGCCGCCACAGTGTCGGTGCCGCGTCAGAACCCGGGGCGTCCTCCACCGCTCCAACCTGACGCATCCGGATCCACAAGTCGAATAGATATTACCTCTCGAACCCATAATCTTTCCGAATGGATACCAATCGCCTCCGCCACTTCGTCGCCGTGGCCGACCACGGCGGGTTCACCGCCGCGTCCCGGGCCGCGTTCGTCTCCCAGCCCGCGCTGTCGCTCGCCGTCAAGGAGCTCGAGCGGGAGCTGGGCACGCCCCTGTTCGCGCGGGTCGGCCGGGGGGTGCGGTTGACCGCGGCAGGGACGGCACTCCTCGGCCCGGCCCGGCAGGCCCTGCGCGACGTGGAGACCGGGCGGGCGGCGGTGGAGGCCGTCGCCGGGGTGTTCGCCGGGTCGCTCAGCATGTGCAGCCTCCCCATGCTGGCGGCCGACCCGATGGCCGCCCTGATCGGTCGGTTCCGGCGCGACCATCCCGGCGTACGGGTCGACCTGGCCGCTCCCGACGACACTCGGGCGCTGTTCGACCTGGTGGCGGACGGGGTCTGTGAGCTCGGGCTCACCGATGCGCTCGACGTCCCCGACTCGCTGGGTGCCATGGACTTCGGATCGCAGTCCCTGGTGTTCATCCACCCCCCGGGCACGGACGTCACCGGTGGCGCGGTGGTGGGTGGGACGCCGTTCGTGGCGCCGCCGGAGGGGACGTCGACCCGCCGTCTGCTGGACGAGCTGCTCGAGGCCCTCGCGGTCACGCCGACCCTCGCCGTCGTGTCGGCCCAACGCGAGGCCATCATCCCCCTCGTGCTCACCGGCGCCGGCGCCGCGCTGGTGCCCGAGGGCCTCGCCCGGCTGGCGGCGCAGTTCGGCGCCGTGGTCACCCGACCCGAGCCCCCGGCGGTGCGGCGGTTGGCGCTGGTGCACCGCCGGGGCGCACTGTCGCCTGCGGCGGCACGCTTCTGTACGACGGCCCGACCGGAGGCCGCATCGGGCGGGATGGGTGCCGACCTCGGTGCACCCCACGACGGTTGACCTCCGGGGACGGAGGTCAGGTGGACCGGGGATCCGCCGGGGCGAGGTACGAGCGCGCCTCGAGCACCAACCGCCCGCCGGGTTCGAAGGTGGCGGCCACCTCCCCGGCCAGGAGCCGTCGGAGGGGATCCCCGGCGATGGCCCCGCGCCAGCCCTGGTCGAGTCGGCCTGACTCGCCGATCACCAGCTGCGTGATGTCGGCCCGGGTGGCGAGCAGGCCCTGGTCGAACTGCAGCTCCTCGGCGATCTGGCGTACCAGACCGGCGCACACCGCCACCGCGGCCTGGGACGCACGCGCCTCGTTCACGTCGGGCGGGAGCCGCAGCTCGTCTGCGCCGAGCGCACGGCCCCTGCGGACCGCCTCGAGGATCTCGGCCGCGGCCCCGTTGGACAGCTGGCGCCCATCCACACCCCGGAGTGTCTCGAGTTCCTGCCGGTTGTCCGGCGACCGCTGGGCGATGGTGAGCACGGCCAGGTCCGACAGCACGCTCCGTCGGGGCCGGTCGGCCTCGGCCGCACGGCGCTCCCTCCAGGCCGCCAGCTCCTGGGCCACCCCGCGTGACCGGCCGGTGAGCCTGCGCACGTCCCCCACCTTCCACCAGGCCTGGTCGGGCGGGAGCGCGCTCCTCCGGCCGGGCAGTGCTCCGGCGCACTCCTCGATCGCCCACCCGAGTCGGCCGCGCTGTTCGAGCTGGTCGACCAGGGCGGAGCGCAGGGCCAGGAGGTGCCGCACGTCCTCCGCGGCGTAGGCGAGCTGGGGGGCGGGGAGGGGACGGCGCAGCCAGTCGGAGAGCTGGTCCGTCTTGGGGAGCGTGATCCCGAGGACCTGATCGACCAACCGGGCCAGCGACGGTGTGGACATCCCGAGGAACCCGGCGGCGATCTGGGTGTCGAACACCACGCCGGGAGCCACCCCGCAGCCGGTGTGGAGCACGTCGAGATCCTGCCCGGCTGCGTGGGCCACGGCGGTTCCCGGCCCGGCGAACAGGCGGCCCAGCGGCTCGGGATCGACGGCCAGGGGGTCCACCAGTGCCACCTTGTCCGCCCACGCCAGCTGGATGAGGGCCAACTTGGGCCAGTAGGTGCGCTCCGTGTGGAATTCGGTGTCGAGGCCGTAGCACTCCTCGTCGGCCAGCTCGTCGCAGAGTGCCATCAGCCGGTCGGTGTCGGTGATCAGGACGGGATCGCGGTCCGGGGGGGTCACCGCCTGGAACGTACTCCAGCCGGGGTCGCCGGACGGACGCGCCGCTTCCCCACGGCGCCCCGGCCGGTCCCGCCCGAGTGTCCGCCGGCGGGTCACTTGATACCCCTAGGGGTATCATGGTACGGTGCTTGCTACCCACCGAGGTATCCATGCGTGCGCTCGACGAGCGGAGGTGCGGACGCCGGCCCCAGCAAAGGACTGCTACCCATGACTGTTGCCCAAGGAACCGGTCTCGACCTTTCGGGGGCGCCGGCGCGAACGGAAGGGCCCGGCCCGTCGGGCGGGACCGGCCATGACGACGGCACGGGCGGTGGCCCGGCCCATCCGGCCCGTCCCGGCCCGTTCGCCCGACTCGGCGCCTGGGCGGCCACCCACTTCCGCCAGGTGCTCATCGGCTGGGCCCTGGTGCTCCTCGTCTTCGGGTTCTTCGCCGTCCACGTCGAGAGCTCCCTGGCCGGTGCCGGGTGGCAGGCGTCCGACAGCCAGTCGGTGGCCGCCAGGGCGATCATCGACAAGCACTTCTCCGGCCTCGGCGCCACCGGACTGCAGGTCGTGATCGTCGACCACCACGGCCCGGTCGCGTCGGACCCCCAGGCCCGGGCCGTCGTGGCCGAGGCGACGCGCGTGCTCCGCAGCGATCCGCGGGTGTCCACCGTGGTGCCGCCCCAGGCCGGCGTCTCGGTGTCGCGGGACGGCCGGACGGCGATCATCACCGCCGGGTCGGCGGCGGACTCCAACAAGATGGTGCAGGCCGCCGACTCGGTCCAGCCCAAGCTGGCCGCGCTGTCCACGGCCGGCGTCACCGTGACCCTGACCGGCGACAGCGCGCTGTGGGCGAACTTCAACAACGCCAACCGCTCCGCCATGCTCCGCTCCGAGCTGTTCTCGTGGCCGGTGACCATCATCATCCTGGTCATCGCCTTCGGGAGCCTGGTGGCCGCCGGACTGCCGCTGCTGCTCACCATGGCCGGGTTGCTGGTGGCGGCGGGCGCCCTCGTGATCACCACGAAGTTCACCCCGGTCTCGATCTGGGCGCTGAACTTCGCCCTGATGTTCGCCCTCGCCCTCGGGATCGACTACGCACTGTTCCTCGTCATGCGCTTCCGGGCGGCACTCGAGCGACGGGGGGCGGGACCCGGCGACCGCGACTCCGTCGTCGCCTCGGTGGCCGAGACCGTCGACACCGCCGGCAAGGCCGTGGCCTTCAGCGCCCTGACCGTGCTGGCGTCGCTCGCCGCCATCCTGATCGTGCCGAGCCCGGCGTTCCGTTCGATGGCCTTCGGGATCATGCTGTCGGTGGTGGCCGTGCTCGCCGCCACGCTCACCCTGCTGCCGGCCGTGCTCGGCAGGCTCGGCACCAACATCAACAAGGGCAGGATCCGCCTGCGGCGCACGCCGCGTCCAGAGGGCGAGGGCCCGCTCGACCGGATGCTCCACTCGTGGGGCCGGTTCCTGTGGCGCCATCCCTTCCCGGCGGGGGCGGCCGCGCTTGTCCTCCTGCTCCTGGCCGCCGCACCGGTCATCGGGATGCGGACCAACATGCCGTCGATCACCATCGTCCCGCCCACCGCCAACGCCCGGGTCGGCTACGACCAGGTGACCGGCGCCTTCGGTGCCGGCGCGCCGGGAACCCTCCAGGTCCTGGTCCCCGCAGGTGCCCAGGCGCAGGCGATGGCCACGCTGGCCCATACTCCTGGGGTGGCCGGGGCCGTCCCCGGCCCGACCGACGCCGGGTGGACGTTCGATCAGGTGGTCCCGACCACGGGGCCGTCGACGACCACGACCGGTGCGACGATCGACCGCCTCCGCCACGTCCTTCCGGTCGGCACCCTGGTCGGAGGGGCGGCGGCCGAGAACCACGACCTCCAGGCGTCGCTGGCCGCACACACGCCGGAGGTGCTCGGGATCCTCGGGGTCCTCGGGTTCCTGCTCCTGCTCATCGCGCTGGGCGCCCCGCTGATCGCGGCGATGGGCGTCCTGATCACCGCACTGTCGGTCGCCGGTGCCTTCGGGATCGGGCGACTGATCTTCCAGAACGGATTCCTGTCCGGCCCCCTCGGATTCAGAT
>JAKAZC010000042.1 GCA_021826655.1 Actinomycetes bacterium
GGCCCGGCGACACCGATCGGCCCGAGGCCGTCCCCCGCAAGTGACGCCCCGCCCACCGGACCCGCGGACGGGACCGGTGGGCGAGGCCAGGACGTGCCGGGTCGGGCAAGGCCGAAGGCGAAGGTTCGTCGAGGATTCGGTGCACTCGGACGGGTCCGGCGTCGCACCCGTCCGCACGTGGGGACAGCATGCCGACGTGGTCCCACTCGGCGATCACGGTCCGGCGGAAGCAACCCGGCTACCGCTCAGAGGTGATGAAGCGCGTACGTGATCCCGAACGAGAACGCCACGATGACCACCGCGGCGACAGCCACCTAAAGCGCTGCCCGCCCGGCACGTCCGCCGTGGGCCGACAGCCCCTGCAGGAACCTTCCCTCACCCTGCAGGTGGTCGGCCGGGCTCTGCGGATCAGCCTCGAATCCGCTGCCGGCTTCGGGCCACGTCGCCGGGGGCACGAGATGACCGATCGGCTTCCCGCTGCCCGGGTGCGCGTCGTCCCTGCCGGCGGACCGTCTGACGCGTCTGCGAGAGGTGTTCGGACCCACGGTCACTACCACGGCACGGGATGTCGAAGACGGCTGGCACTCAACCAAATTCAGCCACCCGTCAAAAGGCCCACTCGTGCACAGGTCCTTCGTCGGCCACTCGGTAGGTCCCATCCGGCACCTCGGTCTCGATCCGGGGCGGTTACGTCTCGGACGCCGCCGTGGCACGGGTTCACCAGGCGGTCACAGGGGACGCACCGGATCGGAGGCGAGGCGAGGCGATCACGGTGCCGACTCGCCGAGTGGATCGGGCCGTCCACCGACGGCGGCGCGTGCCCTCGCACCCGACCGGTCCCGGGGGTGCTCAGCGGGCGTCGCGCCACATCGTGGTGACGGTCGGACCGCCGTCGGGCAGGACGAAGCTGCCGTGATCCACGAAGCCCGCCGAGCGGTATCGCTCAAGGTTGGACGGGTTGGTCGACTCCAGGTAGGCCGCTTGGTGCTCACCGTCGATCCGCTCCAGGTTGTCGGTCAACAGGGCCATCCCGATACCCCAACCCCGGCAGTCGCTGCGGGTGCCGAAGAGGCTGAGATAGTAGTGGTCCGGGGTGGACGGACGCTCGGCGGCGAATCGGCCCATCAACAGGTCGGCCCGGCCGACGTCCGGCCCGAGGAGCTCCTGGAGGAGGAGTGCGAGGCGGGCGGCATGGGGCTCGGCCAGTTCGGGCAGGCCCGGCGGGATCCACAGTGTGGCCGCCGTCGCTCCCTCGGTCATCCACACGCTCCCATAACCGACCGCTCCTTCCAGCAGCAGGGTCCACACCGCGGCCAGCTGCGCCGGTCGCGACAGCTCATCCGCGAACACCCACGACCAGACCGGGTCGTCCCGGAACGCCCCGGCCAGCGTCATGGCCAACTCGGGGAGATCCGCGGCCGTGGCCCGTCGTGCATCCATGGGGGCAGTCTGTCGTCCCGGAGAGCGATCCGCTGGACGAGGTGCGCAGGGGGCGGCGGGGCGGGGCTGCATCCGTCATCACGACGCCCGATCCATGGCTTCAGGTCCGGTCCCACCCTGCCGATGGAAGCGATGGGAGCAGTTCGGATCCACGACCGACGCTGGTCCTTGACCGGAAAACCCCCTGGTTGTAGGGTCGAAAACAGGGCGCATGCGAAGCGGCGCCCATGTTGGTGAAGGCAGATGCGGATGACCGTGAATGAACGACGGCGGGAGACGAGTCGAATGAACAAGCACAGCCTGGTCCGGTGGGGGGCCATCCTCCTCGTCGCCGGATCCGTTCTCCTCACCCCGACGGCGGCCTTCGCCGCCGGCTCGGGGTATACCCCGCCTGCCGGTGGGTCAGGTACCACGGCCACCGGTCTCCCTGGAAGCGTCGTCACCTCCACCACCATCCAACCGAGCGGCGGCACGGCGAACGCCACCATCGGGAACAGCACGATCACGGTGACCGTGCCGGCCGGGGCGTTCACCGGCCCCGTCCAGGTCGTCGTCACCGACGCCAGCGCGTCGAATGTCACACCTCCTTCCGGAACCACGACGGTCGTGACGTTCGGAGTCGGCTTCTACCAGAACGGCGTGAAGGTGACCGGGACGTTCCCGGCCGTCACCGTCACGGTCGCCTCACCCTCGATCACCGCCGGCTCGACCGTGTACTTCGTGACCGGATCGGGCCTCCAGCCGGTGAGCGGAGCGGCGGTGCAGGCGGGGTCGGTGACCGTCACCGTCACCAGTGATCCGGTGGTCGAGGTGGCCACTCCGGTCGGCGCGGCGGCCACGGGTGCCGCCGGAACCGCCATTTCCGGGGCGACCTCGGCCCAGACCGGCAAGCCGTTCTACCTCGAGGGACTGCTGGCCGCAGCGCTCACCGCGTTCGGCGCCCTTCTGCTCGTCGCACTCCGCCTGCGCCGGCGCACCGCCTGATCTGTTGCCGCCGACCCCTCGGGCCCGGCGGCGGTCCGCGCTCGCAGCCGCAGTCGCGCTCGCCCTGGGCGTGGCCGCGTGCGGTTCCGCCGGCAGCGGGTCGACCACCACCACGGCCGCCACCGTGCAGGCCAGACCGTCCCATGTGTACCCGGGGCCGGCCGGCCTGATCGCCGGGGCCCAGCCCCAACCCAACGGGTTCATGTGGCTCCTGGCGCGCACCGGCACGACTGCCGACCTCCACGAGCTCAATCTGACCACCGGCAAGATCGACCAGGTGGTCCCCGCCTCGTCGAGTTCGACCTCGATCTCGCAGTCGCCCTCAGGGGTCATCGGCGTGGGTCTGGCCACCACGGCGACCGGGGCCCTCGAGTTCCGGAACGGGAGCTCCGGTGCGCTCATCGCCACCGTTCCCATCGGCGCACCGGTGAAGGGGGTGGTGGCCGGGGCCGACGGCACCACCTTCTACGTCCTCGACGGCACGACCTCGTCGATGAGCGTGACCCTCGTCAACAATCAGACCGACAAGGTGTCGGTGTCGGTACCGGTGCCCCTCGACACCGTGGCCGTGACCGTGGACCCCACCGGCCAGACCCTCTCCGCCGTCCGAGCCGACGGCCACGTGGACCAGATCACCCTCGGGACCGGCGCGGTCTCATCGAGCTTCCCCGTCGGGGTGACGCCGGTCCAGATCGCCAGTGCCGACACCGGGAGCACGCTCTACGTCCTCAAGAGCACGAACGGTGGCGCCGGGTCCGACGTCGGCGTCGTCGACACGGCCACCGAATCCCAGACCCGGGCACTGCCCGCGCCCGCCGACAGCGTAGGCCTCCAGGTCTCGCCCGATGGCCGGACCCTCTACCTCGTCGTCGGCACCTCGGGCTTCGGCAACGTCCAGACCTTCCCTCTGAGCCCCTGAGGCCCCGGGGGTGACGGTCCATACCGAACCACCTCAGCACGGGCCCGACGACGGGCGTACCGACGGTGGATCCCGACCCTCCGACGACGTCGCGGTGCAGGCTGCGGACCCCGACGGACCCGACCCGGAGGTCCCCGTCCCGGTCCGAGCCGACGGGCCCGACGGGCCGGACGTCGCCGCCGGTCCTCCCCTCACCACGGGTGTCAGCATCGCGGTCGCCCGCACCTGGTGGACGGTGGCCGGACTCACCGTGCTGCTGTGGGGATTCCAGCTGTTCGGCTATGTCGACATCTACCCGGCCCTGAGCATCGCCGTGGTAGTGCTCGCCGTGTGGGGCCTCGGAACGGTGGTGGCGGTCTGGCAGCCCCGTACGGTGTCCCCCTGGACCGCCCGGGTCCTCGGGGCGATCACCGTCGGGCTGTCGGTCGGGGCGTTGGTGATCTGGAGCGTCCTCCAGTTGCTGGCCAAGCCGGCGTACGGCACCGATGAGATCGCCTTCGACCAGTACGCCGCCCAGCTGGTCCGCCACGGGGTCGATCCGTACACCCACTCGATGGCGCCCGCGTTCTCGCTGTTCCACGTGTCTCCCGACGGCTACACGTTCCTGCTCAACGGCCACACGGTGACGTCGCTCTCGTACCCGGCACTGTCGTTCCTCGTCTACGTCCCGTTCCTGCTCCTCGGGTGGTCGACCCAGACGGCGGTACTGGTCAACGTCGCGGCCTGGGCCGCGGGCATCGTCGTCGCCTACGTCCTCCTCCCCCGGTCCGTGCGGCCGCTCGCCATCGTCGTGGGTAGCTTCAGCGTCTACATCAGCTACGCGGTGGGTGGGGTCACCGACGCCCTCTTCGTGCCCCTCCTGATCGGCGCCGTCTACCGGTGGGACCGGTTCGCCTGGACCCGCGGGCCGTGGGCGTGGCGGGGACCGGTGCTGCTCGGCCTGGCGATGGCGGTCAAACAGACCCCGTGGCTGGTCCTTCCCTTCCTGGTGGCCGGGGTGACCATCGAGGCCCGGCGGCTCGGGGCCCGGCGCGCCGGGCTGGGAACGGGCGGCCGCTACCTGGCCATCGCACTGGTCGCGTTCGCCGTGCCCAACCTCCCGTTCCTCCTGACAGCGCCGCACGCGTGGCTCAGCGGGATACTGACCCCGATCGCCAGCCACGCCGTGCCCGCCGGGCAGGGACTGATCGGCCTCAGCCTCTACCTCGGTCTCGGCGGAGGGTCACTGACCGCCTACACCATCGCCCTCGTCGTGGTCTTCGCCGCGCTGTGGCTGGCGTTCGTCGTCACCTATCCGACCCTGAAGGCCTGGGCCGTCGTCGCCCCTGCCCTGGTGCTCTTCTTCTCGGCCCGCTCCTTCGGCAGCTACCTGGTCACCCTCCTGCCGGCGGCACTGGTGGCCGCCACCACGCTCGGTTCGGGATCGCCCGACACGGCGTCTGCGGGGGGGCGGGCATCTGCGGTCGAGCCGCCGCTGTCCCGCCGCACCGTGCGGTGGGTCCTGGGCGGCGCGGTCGTCGCGTCGGCGCTGGCCGTCGGGGCGATCTTCGCCGCACCGGCGCCCCTGGCCGTGCGCATCACGTCGGTCCGGACGACCGGGCAACTGGCCACGGTGGTGCAACTCGGGGTCGACGTCACCAACACGTCGGGTCGTCCCCAGACACCTGCGTTCACCGTGGAGAGCGGCGGGCAGCTCACGGCGTTCTGGCTGGCCCAGGGCGGGCCCACCACGCTCCGCCCGGGGCAACGGGCCCACTACACCCTCCTCGCCCCCAACTTCTTCGCCCAGCCTCCGATCACCGGAGGCTTCCAGGTCGTCGCGTTCGACTCGTCGCCGGCCAGCGTGAGCCGGTCCGACGCCTACCTGCCCACCACGCTCCATCTGGGCATCGATCCGGCCGCCGTCAATCAGGTCGTCCCCATCGGCCAGCCCGTGGTGCTCCGGCTCGAGCTCCTCGACCACCTCGACCGACCGGTGACCGAGTCGGGCGTGCCCGTCTACCTCGGCCAGGTGATCTACGGCCAGCAGGGCCTGGTCTTCGGCCAGGCCATCATCAACCAGGGCCAGGTGGGCCAGACCCCGGTGGTGGCGTACACCGACGGACAGGGAGTGGCCACGTTCACGATCCGGGGCACCCAGCAGTCGGCCGACCCCGTCTACTTCGAGGCCAACCTGGTCAACCAGCAGCTCTTCTACCCCTACGGGTACTCCGACATCGTGCCCATCCGGTTCGGGTCGGCTCCGTGACCAGCGGACCCGTGCTCGACGCGCCGGGTGATCTGCTGGAGGACCGGGAGGCGGAGGACGTGGGGGCCGGCCACCTGTCGGATACCGTCCCGGCGCCGGACGGCCCCGGACTGGTCTGGGTCCGACGCATCGGGCTGGTCGTGCTGGCGGTGCAACTGGTCGGGCTCTTCGTGTGGAGTGCGGTCCTGGTCGACCGCTACGCCCTCACCTACGACTTCTCGGTCTACCACCAGGCCTGGTGGCTGCTCGGCCACGGCAACCTGAACCCGTTCGACACACCCATCGGCCTGCCCGTCTGGGCCGACCACGGTGAGTTCCTCCTGTGGCCGCTGGCCCTGGTCGGTGACCTCTGGCCCCACACCGTCACCCAGCTGTGGGTCCAGGACGCCGCCCTGGTCGGGGCCGAGGCGGTGGCGTTCCTGTGGGCGTGCGATCTCGCGGGCGCACTGCGTGCCCCCCGGATGCGCTCCTCGCTGCCCGCCCTGCTGGCGGCCACCGGACTCGTGCTCCTCGTCGCAGACCCGTGGGTGTACTGGACCGTCTCCTTCGACTTCCACATGGAGCCCGTCGGCATCCTCTTCATACTCCTGGCCGGGCGCTCCCTCCACCGTGACCCCGGGGGGCGTCGCTTCTGGCTATGGGCCGTGCTGGCACTGGCCTGCGGCGACGTGGTGACCACGTTCGTGCTGGCCCTGGGGCTCGCCGCGGCACTGGCCGGCCGGCAGTGGCGGAGGAACGGGCTGCTCCTCGCCGCCGTCGCCCTCGCGTGGGAGCTGCTGCTGGTCGCGGTGGGGGCCGACAAGGCGTCCGTCCTCACCGCCGGCTACGGCTACCTGGCCGCGTCGGCCGGGGGCGTGGAGCCCGCGCACGTCGGCCTGTCCCAGATTGCCGCCGGCACGCTCGGCCATCCCGGCCGGGCGGTCGGCATCCTCTGGTCCCGGCGCCTCGACATCTACGCCCAGCTGGCCCCCGCCGGTCTCATCGGCATCCTGTCGCCGTGGGCGGCCGTGACCGCCGCCGTCGCCCTCCTCGAGAACGGACTCAACCACTACGTGTTGTTCATCGTCCCCGGCTTCCAGGACATCATCCTCTACGTCCTCCTGGCCTTGGGCACGGTGGACGTCCTGGTGCGCCTGGCCCGGCGCCGTCCCCGGTGGGCCGCCGTCGCGGCCGCCGTGGTCGCCCTCAACGCCGTGGCCTGGGGGACGGCGTGGCTGCCGAGGACCGTCGAGCAGTGGCTGCGGGTGTCGCCCGCCGCGGCGGCGGTGCTGTCCTCGGTCCAGCGCCAGATCCCGGTCGGTGACCAGGTCGTCGCCTCCCAGGGGGTGGTCGGTCGGTTCAGCGAGCGGCGCTGGATCTACCCGGTCTTCGGTCCGTCGACGCTGCCGGTGCACACCTCCACCGTCTGGGTCATCGTGGCGCCCACCCAGGGCATCGAGACCGCTCCGATTCCGGTGTCCGACGCGCTCGTCGCCGAACTGGCCGGCCCTCTGCACGCCACCCTGGTGGCCCATGACGCGGGGATCTGGGCCTTCCGATGGAACCCGGCGGCCGGTACGCGTGACCTGGTCGTCCCGTCGGCGGTTCCCACGGTGGCCGCGTGGACCACGACCGGGCCGGCCGGCCGAAGCGTCACGACGGGCCCATCGGCCGACTGGCGGGCCGTCGGGACCGGGGTGCCCGGCTACGTGGTGGCCGGTGACTACTGGCGTGAACTCCCCGGCCGCTACCAGGCCACCGTCGAGCTCTCGACCTCGGTCGCGGCGCGCGTGGAGGTGTGGGACGCCACCGGAGACGTGCTGCTCGCCCGGCGGGACATCCCCCCGACCAACGGGTTCACCGACGTGCCGCTCGCCGTCGACGCCCGACGCACCTACCCGACGCACACCTACGCGGGCGCATGGCCCTTCCGCATCCTGCCCGTGGCCCCACAGCCGGGTGACGAACTGGAGGTCCGGGTGTGGTCCGCCGGTGGTGGGCTGGTGAGCGTCTCCGCGGTGGAGCTGACCCCTGCTGGGTCGCCGTCGGGCTGAGCGATGCGGGCCGCCACGCCCACCTCACCTCCCCCTTCATCTCCCGGTCACGCTCCCGTCACGCTCATCAGCCGGTCACCGTCCAACCCGACACCAGCAGCTGACCGCCGACCACCGTCGCCGTCATCGTGATCCGGTGGAGTCCCGGCACGGGCCCCCCGGACAGGACCGGTTCTGTGGTCAGCGTCGCGCCGGTGAACGCGCTCCCGGTGACCTCGAGGACCGGGTTGAAGGTCGAGTCGTTGTGGGTGACCGTGGCCCCCGCCAGTGACGAGGCCGCGCCCACGGGCACCGTCGGCGCCACCGCCGCCCACCAGGACGGTTGGTTCTGCTCGGCCGACCTCAGGGCGGCGAAGTAGAGCGAGACGACCGCACCCTCGTCGGCCAGGGGCGCCGCGCTCTGCTGCCACGCCGGCGACGGTGCCCCGGTGATCGACAAGGTGCCCATGGGCGCCGGATTGTGGCCCAGATCGAGTCCCTGGGCCGCCAGGGCGGCCGGTGCCGGCACCACCGGGGTCGACGGTGCGGCCACCTGCCCGGTGGCTGCGGCCAGCGACTTGATCGACGTCAGGTCCGCGGTGACCACCAACCGTTGGGAGGTCAGGGAGAGCGAATCGAGCGGATAGCAGGTGACGAGGACGAGGCGTGACCCGGTGGTCTGCAGGATCGGGGCCCCTGCGGACACCACCTGGCTCGTCTGGACCCGATACGACATGGTCTGGCAGGGTGTCGCCACGACAACCGGGTCCCCGGCCTTCAGGCTGTCGAGACGGCTGAACCACGTCACGTCGTGGCCTTCCAGGACCGCGGTCCCCGCCGGGCCCGGCCACGAGCTGGCCGTCACGTGGCCGAGGGCCACGCTCAGTTCGGCCTCCCCCGTACCGTCGACCACGGGAGCCTCGAGCCCGATGGACGGAGCCTCCAGCAGTGCGTAGACGGTCGGTTCACCCGCGTCCTGCACCCCGGACGGACTGGTCGCCGCCAACCCGTCGGCCGGCACGGACACCGCGGCACCGGGTGCGCCGGGAGCGCCGGGTGCGCCGGGAGCGCCGGGAGCGGCACCCGCCGGGGCGCAGGACCGGGACCGGCCGACTGCCGCAAGCGCCCGGCGCTCACGCTGGACCAGGGCGCCACCCACCCGGTCGGAGTGCACGTGGTAGCGGTAGATCTGGACACCGATTCCGGCGCCGACCGCGATGCAGACCACGCCGGCCGCCGCCCCCAGGCGGCGGGGCCAGCGTCGGCGGCGCGCATGGACCCGTCGCCGCCTCCGGCTCCGACCGACGGGCGGCGGGGAGTCGATTCCGTCACCGGCCTCCATCCCGCCAGTCTCCCCCACAACCGGTCGGCACATCGGCCGCCGTCCCGCAGACCGACCGACGCCGGTCCAGGTCGCTGGATCCGACCCCCCTGCCGTCCTCCCGTCCTACCGCAGGGCGAGCTGACCCGGCACCAGCGGTGCCGGCAGGGACGTCGTGCCCATCAGGTGCCGGTCGACCGCGGCCGCGGCCGAGCGACCCTCGGCGATCGCCCACACGATGAGGCTCTGGCCCCGCGTCATGTCCCCGCACACGAAGACGTGCTCCACGTTGGTCGCCCAGTCCGCGTCGGCGGCCACGCTCCCCCGGGCGTCGAGCTCGAGTCCCAGGTCGGCGACCACACCGTCGGGCTCGGCGCCCAGGAAGCCCATGGCCAGGAGCACCAGCTCGCACGGCAGTTCGAACTCACTCCCCCCGACCGGGGTGAACGAGGGGCGCCCGTCCGGACCGGTGGTGAACTCGACCTCGTGGCCGCGCAGTCCGCCGACCCGCCCGGATCCGTCGTCGACGAACTCGTCGGTGGTGACCGAGAACAGCCGCTCGCCGCCCTCCTCGAGGGCCGACGAGGTCCGCAGCACGAGCGGCCAGGTCGGCCACGGATTGTCCTCGGTGCGCGCCGACGGGGGCATCGGCATGATCTCCAGCTGGTGGACGCTGCGCGCCCCCTGGCGGTGTGCGGTGCCCAGGCAGTCGGCACCGGTGTCCCCCCCGCCGATGATGACCACGTCCTTGCCCGCGGCGGTCACCGGAGGGGTGGCCAGCGCCCCCTCCTGCACCAGATTGGACGGCTTCAGGTAGTCCATGGCGCGGTGGATCCCCTCCAGCCCGCGGCCGGGGACGTGGAGGTCGCGGGGGAGGGTGGCCCCGCCGGCCAGGACCACCGCGTCGTATCCGGCCACCAGGTCGGCCCCGGACACCACGGTCGCCCCGGCGCCCACCGCGCCCGCCACGTCGGGTGCGGGGGTGCCGACGGACACCCCGCACCGGAATTCGACGCCCTCGGCCTCCAGCTGCCCGAGTCGCCGGTCGAGGACGGCCTTCTCCATCTTGAATTCGGGGATGCCGTAGCGGAGCAGCCCACCGGGGCGCTCCGCCCGCTCGTAGACGACCACGGAGTGACCGGCCCGGCACAGCTGCTGGGCGGCGGCCAGGCCGGCAGGCCCGGAGCCGACAACGGCCACACGCCTCCCGGTGGGTGCGGTCGCAGGCACGGGCGGCACCCAGTCCTCGGACCAGGCCCGCTCGATGATCTCGTACTCGACGCGTTCGATGGTGACCGGCTCGGCGTTGATGCCGAGTACGCACGCCCCCTCACACGGTGCCGGGCAGAGCCGCCCGGTGAATTCGGGGAAATTGTTCGTTGCGTGCAGTCGTTCGACCGCGTCCGACCAGTCGTCACGGAAGACGAGGTCGTTCCACTCGGGGATGAGATTGCCGAGTGGGCAGGCCTCGTGGCAGAAGGGGATGCCGCAGTCCATGCAACGGGCACCCTGGCGCGACGCGGCCTCGGGCTCGAACGGCTCGTAGACCTCCTTCCAGTCCCGGAGCCGCACCGGCACGGGTCGGCGGTCCGGGAGCTCCCGGCCGAATTTCAAGAACCCGGACACGTCACCCACGGGAGACCTCCATGACCGCCTCGTCCACCGACCGACCCTCCGCCACGGCCAGCTCGGTCGCCTCCAGCACCCGCCGGTAGTCGCGGGGCATCACCGTCACGAACTGCTCCGCTTCGATGGCCCAGTCGGCCAGCAGGCGTGCCGCCACCTCGGACCCGGTCTCCATCTCATGGAGGTGGACCCGGTCGCGCAGCCACAGCCGGTCTTCGTGTCCGAGCG
Source organism: Actinomycetes bacterium (assembly GCA_021826655.1). The sequence goes on from JAKAZC010000042.1 coordinate 10,779, forward strand.
GCTCCAGGTCGACCATCTCGTTGTTGACGACCCGGGACAGTTCGCCGTGCGGGTCGTAGACGTAGGCGATACCACCCGACATGCCGGCGCCGAAGTTCCGCCCTGTCGGACCGAGCACGACCACGCGGCCGCCCGTCATGTACTCGCAGGCGTGGTCACCCACGCCCTCGACGACGGCGACCGCCCCCGAGTTGCGGACGCAGAAGCGCTCCCCCACCTGGCCCCGCAGGAAGACCTCGCCGGACGTGGCCCCGTAGAGGATCACGTTTCCCGCGATGATGTTCTCCTCGGCGGCGAACGGTGCGTCCTCGGCCGGACGCACGATGATCCGACCGCCGGACAGGCCCTTGCCGAGGTAGTCGTTGGTGTCACCGAACAGGCGCATGGTGACGCCCTTCGGGACGAACGCGCCGAAGCTCTGGCCCGCCGATCCGCGGAACGTGAGGTCGACGGTGCCCTCGGGCAGGCCGCTGCCACCGTGGCGCCTGGTGATCTCGTACCCGAGCAGGGTGCCCACCGTCCGGTCGACATTGGTCACGGCCAACTCGGCGGTGACCCGCGTGCCCTCCTCGATGGCCGGTCGGCACGCCTCCAGGAAGGCGTGGTCGAGCGCCTTGTCCAACCCGTGGTCCTGGTCGGCCACCCGGTGCCGGGCGGCGCCCTCGGGTGCGTCCGGTGGGTGCAGGACCGGGGTGAGGTCCAGGCCGGACGCCTTCCAGTGGTCGACGGCGGCGGCCGCGTCCAGCAGATCGACCCGCCCGACGGCCTCCTCCAGCGTGCGCAGCCCCAGGGAGGCGAGGTACTCCCGGACCTCCTCGGCGATGTACTCGAAGAAGGTCTCGACGAACTCGGGGGTACCGGTGAAACGCGCACGCAGCACCGGGTTCTGGGTGGCGATCCCGACCGGACAGGTGTCGAGGTGGCAGACCCGCATCATGATGCAGCCCGACACCACCAGCGGGGCGGTGGCGAAGCCGTACTCCTCGGCGCCCAGCAGCGCGCCGATGACGACGTCACGACCGGTCTTCATCTGCCCGTCGACCTGGACCACGATGCGGTCGCGGAGGTCGTTGGCCATGAGGGTCTGCTGGGTCTCGGCCAGGCCGAGCTCCCACGGGATCCCGGCGTGCTTCTGGGAGGTGAGCGGCGTGGCGCCCGTGCCTCCGTCGTGTCCGGAGATGAGCACCACGTCGGAGTGGGCCTTGGCGACGCCGGCCGCCACCGTGCCGACCCCGACCTCCGCCACCAGCTTCACGTGGACGCGGGCCCGGGGGTTGGCCGACTTGAGGTCGTGGATCAACTGGGCGATGTCCTCGATCGAGTAGATGTCGTGATGCGGTGGCGGCGAGATGAGCCCGACGCCCGGCGTCGAGAACCGTGTCTTGGCGATCC
>JAKAZC010000043.1 GCA_021826655.1 Actinomycetes bacterium
ACCCGGTCGCCGTGGTCGCGGTGCGGCCGCCCGGCCGGCGGCCGCACCGCCCGACAGGAGGTTCCTCATGCCCCGACCGTTCGAGGAGTACCGGGACGCCTACGACCACGTGGCGATGCGCCGGGAGGACGGCGTCGTCGAGCTGCGGCTCCACAGCGGCGGCGGCCCGCTCGTGTGGGGGGCGGCGCCGCATGCCGAGCTGGGACCCTGCTTCCGGGAAGTCGGCGAGGACCCCGAGACGCGGGTCGTCGTGCTGACGGGCACCGGCGACGAGTTCATCGCCCGGCTCGACGACAGCTGGGTGGGCCAGATGACACCCGCGAAGTGGGAGCGCATCTACTCCAACGGGAAGCGGCTCCTGCATGCCCTGGTCGACATCGAAGTGCCCGTGGTCGCCGCGGTCAACGGCAGGGCCACGGTGCACGCGGAGCTCGCGCTGCTCTCGGATCTCGTGGTCGCCAGCGAGAACGCCGTCTTTCAGGACGCCCCCCACTTCCGGTTCGGCACCGTGCCGGGCGACGGCGTGCACCTCGTCTGGCCTCATCTGCTCGGTCCCAACCGCGGCCGATGGTTCGTGCTGACCGGCCAGCGGCTCTCGGCACACGAGGCGCACGCCCTGGGGATCGTCGGCGAGGTCACACCGGTGGGCGCGTCGCTCGACCGGGCGTGGGAGTTGGCGCGCCAGCTCGCCGGCCAGCCGCGGGTCATCCTGCGCTACACGCGCGAGGCACTCACCGGGCAGCTGCGCCGCCTTCTCGTCGACGGCCTGGGTCACGGGCTCGCTCTCGAAGGGCTCGGCGCCCACGAGACGTGGCCGACCGGCGACGCCACCTAGCGTTCGGCGGCACACCGGCGTTCGGCGGCGGACCGGCGGGCCGGGACCACAGCGCCGAATCCCGCACGATCATGTGAGCGGCGCCACGCGCCCGACGCGACGCCCGACCCTCGACGCCTGGCACCAAACCTGGTAATGTTTGTGGGACCGACGGCCTCCCGCGGGCGGCACGCAACCGCAAACGGGGGGGAAGGGGGACGACCGATGACCGTTGTCGACAGTGGCGCCACTTCCACCGACGGCCCGATCTCGTCGATCGGCCTGGTGTCGGCGGACTCGCACGTCAACGAGCCCCGCGACCTGTGGAAGAGCAACCTCCCGCCGTCGCTGCGCTCGCAGGCGATGGAAGGGATTCAGTCCGGCGAGGACGGCAGCTGGAACATCGTCTTCGAGGGGCAGCACGTCTACAAGCGGGACATGAAGGAGGAGGCGGACCGGCTCGCCGTCCTCAACCCGGACAAGCGCTTCGACGTGTTGCGCTCCCAGGGCATCGTCGCCGAGGCCGTCTTTCCCACGATCGGGCTGTACGTCTGGATGCTCCGGGACCCGAAGGGGGGCGAGGCCAGCTGCCGGGTCTACAACGACTGGATCTACGACACCCTGCAGCGGAGGTCCGGCCGCTTCTGCTGCGCCGGGCTGATCCCGACGTGGGAGCCCGAGCAGGCGCCTCGGGAGGTCGAGCGGATCGCCGAGATGGGCTTGAGGGCCGTCATGCTGCCCTCGCACACCGACGGCCCGCCGTGGAACCACCGTGCCTGGGACCCGCTGTGGGACGCCGTCGATGCCGCCGGCCTGCCGGTCGTGATGCACCAGGGCACCGGGTTCGACACCATCTGGTACCGCGGTCCCGGGGCGACCGTCGCCAACCTGGTCTCGACCGAGACCATCGGGCCGCGGGTGGCGACGCTGCTCGCGACGTCGGGCGTGCTCGAGCGGCATCCCGACCTGCACGTCGTGTTCGTCGAGTTCAACACCGGCTGGCTGGCCTGGGTTCAAGAGCTCATGGACTACTACGACCGGGTCTTCCGCGAGTACGACGAGATCCACCGGGAACGCAGGCCGAAGCCCACGGTGTACCCGGAGCTGCCCCACTCGCCGGCCTGGTACGTGCAGCGGCAGTGCCACGCCACCTTTCAGGTCGACCACATCGGGATGCGCAACGTGGCGTCCTCGGGCGACTTCTCGCTGATGTGGGGCCACGACTATCCCCACGAGGAGGGCACCTTCCCCCACTCGGCGAAACTGGTCGACGAGCAGGCCGCCCTCGTCACGCCCGAACAGGCACGACGGATCTTCCGTGAGAACGCCATCGAGGTCTTCAAGTTCGACCGTGCCCTCATCGAGCAGCCGTTCTGACGGTTGGGGACGTCGCCCCCTCCCGGTGGGAGCCGAGCAGGGGTTCGCTCAGGTGGCCGGGGTGTGGTTGACCATCCAGCGGATGCCGTAGCGGTCGAGGATGACGCCCCAGTACGAGCCCCACGGCATGTCGGCCATCGGAGATCCCTCCGAGCCGCCCTCGGACAGGGCCCCGTACATGTGGTCGGCCTCTGCCCTGCTGTCCACGTCGAGGCAGATCGTGGTGTTGTTGCCGATCCGGACCTCGTGGCCCATCGATCGGAGCATGTCGGTGGCCATCAGCAGGTGGCCGGCGATGATCGGCAGCTCCGCATGCATCACCAGGTCCCGCTCCTCGGGGGACAGCTCGCCGGGCCCCGTGGCGGGCATGTCCGAGAAGCGACTGAGCATGGTGACCTCGGTGCCGAAGACCTTCGCGTAGAAGGCGAACGCCTCCTCGGTCTGGCCCTGGAAGTTGAGGTAGGTGTTGACTCGCGCCATCGCCGGCTCCCTTCGTGGCGGACGCCTTCGAGGCGTCCGCCACCATCGTCCACCACCGTAGGCGCCGGGTCCACCGGGCGGTCGAGCCGCCCGCGACGCGAGCGACGGAGCGGTTCGGGCGTTCCCGCTCCCGGAGGATCCTCGAGCCTGCCGGGCCCGCAATGCCCGCGCATCGCCGGGCTGATCGGCCCACGGCCGGCGGCGGGTGGCCGGACGGCCGGATCGGTGGGAGGATCGCGCCGGCCACGCCCGTGCGACCGACAGGGGGAGGAACCGTGGACCTCGTCATCCGGAACGGGCTCGTCGTGGACGGCACCGGCGCACCCGGCGTGCGCGGCGACGTGGGGATCGCCGACGGGAGGATCGTCGCCCTCGGCACGGTGGACGCGCCCGCTGCTCGGGTGGTCGACGCCGAGGGCATGGTGGTCGCCCCCGGGTTCGTCGACGTCCACGTGCACTACGACGCCCAGGTGCTCTGGGACCCGACCCTGGCACCGTCCACGCTGCACGGCGTGACGACGATGATCGGCGGCAACTGCGGGTTCACGCTCGGCCAGGCCGGCCCGGAGCAGGCCGAGTACCTGCTGCGCATGCTGGCCCGTGTCGAGGGGATCCCGTTGCAGACCCTGCAGGCGGCGGTGGACTGGGAATGGCGCGACACCGGGGAGTACCTCGACCGGCTGGAGGGCAACGTCGGACCCAACATCGGGTTCCTGGCCGGCCACTCGACGATTCGTCGCCAGGTCATGGGCGAGGACGCCGTCGGCGGCACGGCGTCCGAGGCGCAGCTCGACGCCATGGCCGACGTGCTGCGTGATGCCCTCCGGGCGGGGGCGCTGGGCTTCTCGTCGTCGAACGCGGGTACGCACTACGACGCCGCGGGCGATCCTGTGCCGTCCCGGTTCGCGAACGAGGTCGAGCTGTTCCGCCTGTGCGAGGTGGCCGGGGAGTTCGAGGGCACCACGCTCGAGCACATCCCACTGCGCGCCGCCGACGAGATGGCACGGATGGCCACGATGTCGCTCCACGCCGGCCGGCCGCTCAACTGGAACGTCCTGCAGGTGGCCGACGCTCGGGCTGACGACCTGCGGGGTGACCTGGCCGCCTCGGCCCACGCCCGGGCACGGGGCGCCGTCGTGCGGGCCCTGACGCTCCCGTCACTGACGTGGCAGCGCCTGTCGTTGCTCACCGGCTTCATCTACGACTCGCTGCCCGGTTGGGACACGATCTTCAAGCTGGACCTGCCGGAACGAATGGCGGCGCTACGCCAGGCATCGACCCGCGAGCAGCTCCGGCGCGGGGCCGAGCTCGCCGGGACCCGCCGTGCCGAGCTGCGCGACTGGGGGTCGCACGTCGTCGCGGAGGCCTTCGCCCCGCAGCTGGCGGACCTCGTCGGACGGCGGATCGACGACATCGCCGCCGAGCGGGGCCACCGCCCCTTCGACACCCTGCTCGACATCGCGCTGGAGGACGGGCTTCGCACCGTCACGATCCCCCGCCCGGTGGGCGACGACGACGACAGCTGGGCGCTCCGGGCAGCGGTCTGGCGGAACCCCGACGTCCTGCTCGGCGCATCCGACGCGGGCGCCCACATGGACCTCCTCGCCACCTTCGGGTTCGCCACCACGCTGCTGGCCGAAGGCGTCCGCGCTCGCCGCCTGCTGCCCCTGCCCGAAGCGGTCCGGCTCCTCACCGATTGGCCGGCCCGCCACTTCGGCCTCCGCGGCCGGGGCCGCCTGGCCGAGGGCTGGTGCGCCGACGTCGTGGTGTTCGACCCGGCGACGATCGGGCCCGGGCAGGTCGGCACCCGGTACGACCTGCCAGGCGGGGCCGGCCGCCTGTTCTCGGTGGCGGAGGGCATCGAAGCGGTCATCGTCAACGGGCGGGTGCTCGTCGACCGAGGCCAGCTCGGCGGCGATCTCCCGGGCCGGCTGCTTCGTTCGGGCCGGGACACCGAGACGGTACGGGTCGGGGTCGCCTGAGCACGAGCACGCCGACCCGCGCACGCCGACCCGCGCACGTTGACCCGCGGTCGTCGACCGCCGCCCACCCGAGGGCGAAGGCGCGGCCACCGCGGGGGGCTACCCGTGTCGGCGACGCACCACCTCGCTGAAGGGCTGGTCCCGGTCGGTCGCAGGCTCCCGGGGCATCCCGAGCAGGCGTTCGCTCACGATGTTCCGCTGCATCTCGTTGGTGCCGCCGGCGATCGAGATGTTGCGGGCTCCCAACCAGGTGCGCCCGGCCCCGCCGGCGTCCCCGATGCGCCCGCCGGACCCGCCACTGCCGGCCCCGCCGGGCGTGCCGGGCGTGCCGTCGGGCCAGATCACGCCGTCGGGGCCGGCGATCTCCAAGCCGATCTCGCCGCGCCGCAGCGTGTCCATGCCCAAGCCGAGCTTCAGCAACGACCCCCAGTCGCCTTTCAACGCGCCGAGGCGCATCCCGAGGTTCACCCGCGTGCCGACGTGCGTGGCGCTCCGCTGGATGACGAACGCCTCGGCGATGAGCTGGCGGGTCGTACCGTCCTTCAGGGTCCCGGCGGCCTGGGCGTAACGCACGAGGTGCTCGACGCCCGTCCCGCCGGCACCGCCCGAGGAACCGTGACCGCCTCCGAGTCCCAGGCCGTAACCGATGCCCGCGGTCGCGTTGCGCTCGTGGAAGAGCAGGGTGTGGGCCACCGACCAGCCCTGGTTCTCCTCACCGATCAGGTTCTCGAGCGGGAGCACGACGTCGTCGAAGTACTCACTGAAGAAGTGGGCCGGGCCCCCCTCCATCCCCACGATCGGCTGAATGGTGACCCTCGGGTCCCCGAGCGGCACGGCGAACATCGACAGGCCCTGGTGCTTCGGCTGGTCCCAGTCGGTCCGGGCGAGGCACATCCCGTAGTCGGCGTCGGCGGCGCCGGTGCTCCAGGTCTTGGCGCCGTTGACGACCCAGGTGTCCCCGTCGCGCGTGGCACGGGTCATGGCGCCCGCCATGTCGGAGCCGCCCGAAGGCTCGGAGAGGAGCTGAATCCAGACCTCGTCGCCCCGCAGGATGCGAGGCAGGTGACGGGCCTTCAGCACCTCGGAGCCCTGTTCGAGCAGCGTGATGCCGAGCATGCCCATCGACACGAAGAGGTTCGACGGCACGACGTGACCGTCGACCGCCTCCGCCCAGGCCTTCTGGTGCGCCAACGTCAGGCCGGCACCGCCGTAGCGGGTGGGAACGGCGATCCCGGCGAAGCCCGCGTCGAAGATCGTCGCCTGTAGGGCCTTCGCCTCGCCCATGGTGAGGTGGCCGGGCCGCTCCGGGTCGCTCGGCGCGAGGTTCGCCCTGACGAAGGCGACCGCGCGCTCGCGAAACTCCCCGATCGGTTCGATGTCGTCGGACGTGTCGTCGGATGCCACGATCGCTCCTCACAATCCCATCAGCGAACAGATGCGCTCGCGGTGCTGCGCGGGCGTGCCCAGCACCGCTCGGTTGACGGTGACGCGCCGCAGGTACAGGTGGATGTCGTGCTCCCACGTCACCGAGATCCCGCCGAGGAACTGCATGCACTCCTGGATCAGGCGGGTGGAGCACTCGCCGACGTAGGCCTTCGCCACGCTGGCCTCGATCGCGGCATCCTCCCGCTGGTCGGCGATGGCCGCGGCGGCCGCGTCGACGCACCCCTTGGCCGTTTCCAGCTGCAGGAGCAGGTCGGCCACCCGGTGCTTCAGGGCCTGGTAGGAGGCGATGGGACGGCCGAAGGCGTAGCGGTCGCCCATGTACTCCAGCGTCGTCGAGAACACCCTGTCGAGCGCACCGACGGTCTCCGCGCACTGCATCACCAGCGCGATCTGCAGCTGCTGTTCGACACGCTCGGTGGCGTCTCCGGGTCCGGCGACGAGCGCCGAGCGCGGAAGCCGCACCTCGTCGAGGCGCAGGATGCCGAAGCGGCGGGTGAAGTCGAGGCTGCGTGCGTGTCGCACCGACACCCCGGTGGCATCCGTCGGCACCAGGACCTGCGCCAGACCCTCGTCGGCACGACCGGTCACCAGCACGTACCGCGCGGCCGCAAGTGCCTCCACCTGGTGCTTGACGCCGGACACGACCACCTCGTCGCCGTGGGTCTCCACCCTGGTGGAAAGCCCCGTGGCGTCCCAGCGGGGACCGTCCTCGGCCAGCGCCCACGTGGCGACCGCCTGCCCCGCCACGAGCTCCCGCACGAGCTCGGCATGCTCGCCGCCCGCCATGGTGAGACCGGCGACCACCACGTTCACCGGGAGGAACGGGCCCGGAGCCACCATGCGCCCGATCTCCTCGGCGACGATCGCGGTATCGCTCGCCGGATCGCCGGACAACGGCCCGCCCCCCACTGCCTCGGTCGCGAACATGGCCGTCCAGCCGAGCTCGGCAGCACGGCGCCACCAGTCCGGGTCGAAGCCGTGGGCGGTGTCGAACAGCTCGCGAACGGAGGTGAGCGGCGACTCGGCTTCGAGGAAGCGCCGGGTCGTGTCGCGGAAGAACTCCTGGTCCTCGCTGAGATCGAGCTTCACGCCGGGTAACGATGGCACGACTTGCGATGTCCGTCCAACGGCGGCGGGACCGCCTCGTGGCGAGGGGCGTCCGGGGACCGACCGGTGGGGAACTTCCCCATCGGCCGACAGCCGCGACCAGCGCCGTTCGGGCACGCGGGTGACCAGGCCGCCGGCCGTGAGCCAGTCGTGCCTACGCTACGGGCATGAGTGGCTCGGACTTGCAGACCCTGGTGGATCGATACGAGCTTCAGGGAGCGGAACGTTGGCACGACGCCATCGTCGTCGCGAAGCGTGCCCGGACGGGCGTCGTGCTCCTCGACCGCCCCGAGAGCGGCAACGCCCACAACCGGGCGATGATCCACGCGCTGGCGAAGGCGTGGCTGCACTTCGGGGAGGACAGGGACGTCCGGGTGATCGTTGTCGGCGCCACCACGGACCGCAACTTCTGCACCGGCATCGATCTGAAGGAGGTCGCCGGCGCCGGCGGGTTCGCCGGCCTCGACGAATCGAACGAGTTCGAGCCGGTCCGCGGCAGCGGTCAGACACACCGCGACGCCGGTCTGCGCAAGCCGGTCCTCGCCGCGGTCGAAGGGCGCGTCATCGGTGGTGGCCTGCATTGGGTGGCCGAGGCGGACATCGTCGTCGCCGGCGAGGCGGCGACGTTCCGCGACACCCACGTGGAGCGCGGCTTCGTGGGCAATCGCGAGAACCTCGACCTGGCCCTGAAAGCCGGCCTCGGTGCAGCCCTGTACCTGAGCCTCGTGGGCGGTCAGGTCCAGCTCGACGCCCACCGCGCCATGACGCTCGGCCTCGTGCAGGAGGTGGTGCCCGCCGGGCAGGCACTGGTGCGGGCCTTCGAGCTCGCCGAGATCATCGCCCGCAATTCGCCGACCGCCATGGCCCGCGAGCTCGAGACGTTGTGGAACGTCACCCGCATGCACCACGAAGAGGCCGTCGACTACGGCTGGAACCTCCTCCGGTGGCAACAGGGCCATCCCGACGCCACCGAGGGCGCCGTGGCCTTCGCCGAGAGGCGTGCGCCCAACTGGCAGCCGCTGTAGTCCTCGGCCGACGTCCATCGCGGTCGCCTGGCAAGATCTCGGCATGGCCGAAGGGCAGGGGGTCCCGCGTCGAGGGCCGCTCACCGACACGGTGGTCGTCGACATCACCGAGGGGGTGGCCGGCCCGTACTGCACGAAGCTGCTCGCCGACTTCGGCGCCCGGGTGGTCAAGGTCGAACGGCCTGGCGGGGATCCGGCACGCCGCATGGGCCCCTACGCCGGTGAGTCACCGAACCCCGAGGCCGGCGGGCTCTTCCTACACCTCAACACGAACAAGGAGTCGGTGGTCATCGACCTCCGACGACCCGAGGGCGCCGCGCTGGTGCGGGCCATGGTGGGCGGGGCCGACGTGGTCGTCGAGTCGCAGCGCCCGGGGGCCATGGCCGGGTGGGGACTCGATCCGGCCGATTTGCTGGCCGACCGGCCGTCACTGGTCGTGACGTCGATCACGCCGTTCGGCCAGACCGGTCCCTATCGGGACTGGCAGATGACCGAGATCGTGGCGTTCGCCATGGGCGGCATGAGCGCGAGCGGGGTCGCCGACCGCGAGCCGGTGAAGCTGGCGGGCAACGCCGTGCTCATGCAGTCGGGCTCGACCGCTTGCACGGTCACGCTCGGCGCCCTGTTCGGAGCGCGCCTGGGGGGCCGCGGCCAGCACGTGGACGTGGCCACGTACGAGACCCAGAACGGCAGCCTCGACCGGAGGCGGTACTACCTCCTCTCCTACGAGTACTCCGGCACGGTGGCCGAGCGCGTCGCCGGGGTGGGCGTCGGACGGGTGGCGGTCGGGGGACGGTTCGCCTGTGCCGACGGGCTCGAGATCACCACCGGCCGCATCTGGCCGGATCACCTGGGCAGGATGGTCGACGTGCTCGACGAGCCGGAGATGCGGAAGGCATGGGCCGAGGAGGGCCAGGAGATGACGCGGCACCACGGCGATACGATCAACGCGGCGCTGGCGCGCTGGGCAGCGGGCCGGGACGCCCGGGCGGCCATGCGGGAGGCGCAGGCCGCCGGCTGGCCGGTCGTCGTGGTGAACGATCCCGAGCTGCTGTTGGAGGACGACCACCTGAGGGCACGCGGCTTCTGGGTCCGGGCCGGGCACCCCGTCGCGGGTGAGCTGCCCTACACGGGGGCGCCGTGGCGGATCGACGGAGGAGGGTGGGCGCTCCGGCGGACGGCGCCGCTGCTGGGGCAGGACACGGACGCCGTTCTGCAGGAGCTCGCCGGCGTCGACGCCGAAGGGCTCGCCGACCTGCGGGCCGAGGGGATCGTGGCGTGACGGGCGACGCCAAGCCTTCGTTCGGGCCGCTGGACGGGGTGCGGGTGGTCGACCTGACCGTCGCGCTGGCCGGCGCTTTCACCACCATGCTGCTCAACGATCTCGGCGCGGAGATCATGAAGGTGGAGTCGCTCCACCATTACCCGACCCCGACCAAGGGCCCGCGCCACCCTCCGGCGGGGGACGATCCCGCTGCGGTGTCGGCACGGCGGGACTACGCCGGCGCGGACCCCGGCCGGGACCCGTGGAACCGGCTCAGCTGGTTCAACTCGCAGGCCCGCGGCAAGCGCGACGTGACCATCGAGATCACCCGGGCGCGAGGCCGTGAGCTGTTCCTCCGCCTGATCGAGCGCTCCGACGGCCTCGTCGAGAACAACGGACCGGGACTGCTCGAGAAGCTCGACCTGGCGCCCGACGTGCTCCTCGCCGCCAACCCCGGCCTCGTCATCGTGCGCATGCCGCCCCTTGGCCTGTCCGGCCCCGACAGTCACGCCACCGGGTTCGGTTGGCATTTCGAGGACCTGGCGGGCGTGCTGCGCGTGCAGGGCTACGCGGAGGGGCCCGAGGTGGGCTCGATCTTCATGGACGGCGCGTCGGGACCGGCCGGCGCCAACGCGTTCCTGATGGGCCTTCTGGAACGCCGGCGCACCGGAAGGGGAATGGTGTGCGAGCTGTCCCAGGTGGAGAACCTGATCTGTCACATGGGCGACCTGACCATGGACGCCGCCATGCACGGCAGGGCTCCGGCACGGTGGGGAAATCGCAGCCCCGACTTCGTCCCCCAGGGCTGTTACCGGTGCGCGGGCGACGACGAGTGGGTCGTCCTGTCCGTCCGGTCCGACGACGAGTGGCGGGCGCTCGTCGACGTGCTCGGCAGCCCCGCCGAGCTGATCGGGGCACCGCTGTCACGGGCCGCCGGTCGTCGGGAGGTCCACGACGAGATCGACGCCGCCATCACCGCCTGGACGCAGGTGCGGTCCCCCATGCAGGTGGCGACGCTCCTGCAAGCCGCGGGCGTTCCCTCCGGGCCGGTGCTCGACGAGGCCGCCGCGCTCTCCGACCCCCAGCTGCACGAGCGAGGCTTCTTCGAGTTGCTCGAGCATCCGTCGGCCGGCATCCATCTCCATCCGGGGGCCAACTTCCGGCTCACCGGCACGCCGACCGTGCTGTGGCGGGCCGCCCCCACGCTGGGGCAGGACAACGCGTACGTGTACGGCGAGATCCTGGGCGTGTCGGAGGCCGAACAGGCCGAGCTGCAGGCCGCGGGTCAGATCGGCACGGAGTACCTGTGAACGGGAGCATGCCATGAGCGCAATCGCCGGGTCATATCAGGGGTTCGACGTGGAGGTGCGCGATCCCGGGATCGCCCTCGTCACCTTCACCAGGCCCGAGCGGCTGAACGCGATGGGGGCCGGCGCGCGTCGGGACCTGGTGGAGGTGCTGACCATGGCCCAGCTCGACGACGGGGTGCGGGTCGTCGTGCTGACCGGCACCGGCAGGGGCTTCATGGCCGGCGTCGACAACAAGGCCACGTCCCCGGAGGAGCCGAGCCTGGTGCCGCCGATCCCGGAGCACCGACGCGAGCCGATCGACCTGTACGCACGGCTGCGGTTCCACGCCCAGGAGCTGCCGAGGGTGATCCGCCGGCTCGACAAGTTCACGATCGCCGCGGTGAACGGCTACGCGATCCAGCTCGGCCTTTCGGTCGTCCTCGCCTGCGACTTCGCCGTCGCCGCCCGATCGGCCCGCCTGGGCAGCGCCACGCTGCGCATGGGGTGGCAGCCCGACGAGGGTGGACACTGGCTCCTCGTCGAGCACCTCGGGGTCAAGCGGGCGCTCGACTTCCTCATGCACAAGAAGCTGGTGGACGGGGCCGAGGCGGCGCGGCTCGGGCTCGTGAACGAGGTGGTCGAGGACGGCCTCGTGCTCGACCGGGCCCTCGAGCTGGCCACCGAGCTGGCCGACGGCCCCCAGGTTGCCATGCGGCTGCTGAAGCGTTCCGTGTACAACGCCGCGCACCTGACCTTCGAACAGGCCGGTGACGACATCGCCTCCAAGACTGCGGTGAGCGACTTCCACCTCGACGCCGAGGAAGGCGCAGCCGCCTTCTTCGCCAAGCAGGAGGTGCGCTTCAACAAGTGGCTCGACGACGAATCGGGCCGAGCGGCCGACTGACCCGCGAGGGCCTCGCGGCCGTGGTGTCGCCCGGCCGGTCAGGCGCCACCGGGCTTGGTGGTCGCGAAGCGGAAGTGGTATTCGGTCCGGTCGATCCTCGTGTCCCCGAAGCCGAGTCCCGCCAGGCGCTCGGGGAAGCCCTCGGGATCGACGGGCACGAACGTGTCACCGTCGTGACCGTCGCGGATGGGACGGAGGTCGAGCGAGTCGATTCCCACGAAGATCCCCCCGGGTCGCAGCAGCCGGTGGATCTCGGCGAGGATGCGGTCCTGGTGCTCGGCCGACGGGACGTGATGGAGCACCGAGAACGACGTGGCCGCCGAGAACCGGTCGCTGCCCAGACCGGTGTCGGCGCCGTCCCCCCAGATGACGTCGACGCCGGTGCCGGCCACTCGGTCACGCAGCG